>JAGNNA010000354.1 GCA_017990895.1 Reyranella sp. | reverse complement strand
CTGCCGCTCTATCACGACATGGGCCTGATCGGGTTCATCCTGGCGCCGATGTGCGCACAGCGCAGCGTCGACCTGCTCGCGCCGCGTGACTTCGCCCGGCGGCCGATGCAGTGGCTCTCGCTCATCTCGCGCCGTCGCGCCACGATCACCTACAGCCCCAGCTTCGGCTACGACCTGCTGACGCGGCGGGCCCAGACCATGGCGGTCGGCGAACTCGACCTGTCGAGCCTGCGTCTCGCCGGGGTCGGGGCCGACATGATCCAGCTCCCCGTGCTGCAGCGCTTCGCCGAGGCCTTCAGCGCTGCAGGCTTCGACGAGCGCGCCTACATGCCGAGCTACGGCATGGCCGAGGTCTGCGTGGGCCTGAGCTTCGGCGCGCCGTTCGGCGGCGTCAAAACCGACGAGTTCACCGACCCGCAGTCGGGACAGACCCGCGCGTTCGTGGTCTGCGGCAGGGTGATGGCGGATCACGCTGTCGAGATCCGCGCCGAGGATGGCACGCCGCTCGGCGAACGCCAGGTCGGTCGGCTGTTCGTCCGCGGACCGAGCGTGATGCCGGGCTATTTCCAGAACCCCGGTGAGAGCACCCGCGTGTTGAACGACGGCTGGCTGGATACCGGCGACCTCGGCTACTCGCACGAGGGCGAGTTGGTGATCACCGGCCGTGCCAAGGATCTCATCATCGTGAACGGCCGCAACATCTGGCCGCAGGACATCGAATGGGCCGTCGAGGCGCTGCCGCAGGTCGGCCGCGGGGACGCCTGCGCCTTCTCGATCGACGAGGGCGACACGGAGACCGTCGTCGTCATCGTTCAAGCCTATCCCAGCGAACCGGCAGAGCGCGAGACCCTGCTCGGAAACATCAAGCAGGTGGTCAAGGAAGCCGTGGGCGTCGACGGGCGGGTCGCCCTGATCAAGCGCCAACCCGGCCTGCCCCGCACATCTTCCGGCAAGTTGAGCCGCACGCAGGCCAGGTCGAAATTCGTCGCCGGCGATTATTCGACCTGACCCTACTGTGGCGATCGCCGATCAGGTCACCGCGATGGGGCCGCCATTCGATCCCGTCGCGCCCCTGATCGGTGCGGGCGAGAAGATGTAGGCGAACTGGTACTTGCGATCGGCGATGAGCCCGGTGAAGTCCAGGTTCTCGTGGTTGAAGATGCCGTTCTTGGTGATCAGTTCGGCATGCACCGGGAAGGCCAGGTCCTTGTTGGGATTGGGCACGACTTCGGTTCCCCAGGTGTCCGCCCCGGTGAGGGCGATGCCTTTGTCGATGAACCACTTGGCGGCCTCGAGCCCGATCCCGGGTTCGCCGCCGTTGAACTTGTCGTTGTTCTTCATCCAGAGCTTGCCCCAGCCGGTGTTGAAGAAAACGGCATCGCCTTCCTTGATATCGGCTTCCTGCATGTTCTGCTTCTGCAGCGCCGCCTTGAGGTCGGCGATGGTGATCTCCTGCCCGGCTTCCATCATGGCGCCCTTGACCGCCTCGACGTCGAACAGGTGGCCCCTCGTGAAGAACGGCTTCACGTTCTCAATGCCGAGCTTCTTCATGCCGGTGGCGCTGTTCATCTCCTGGTCGGTAATGCCGTTGTAGTAACGCATCTCGTTCTTGTCGCCGTCCTTGCCCATCTGGATGCCGATGTGCGCCAGTCCGTCGAACTGCGTTCCCGTCTGGCCGATCTCGGTCGACAGATACTCGTCGTTGTAGACGAGCTTGTTGGTACCGAAGGGCCCGCCGGTCGGGCTGCCGGGGATCCGCAGGGTGAAGGCGCGCTCACCGAACTTGGGCATCGCGGATTCGTAGATGCGCCCGATGCGATAGATCTTGCCGTCCTTGATCAGCTTGACCGTGTCCAGGACCTTCGTCGGCGTCATGTAATTGGAGGCGCCAGCCTGATCGTCCTTGCCCCACTTCGGATGCGGCCACCAGATCTTGTCCGACAGGGCGGGTGCCTGGGCGACCTGTTGCGCATGCGCGACGCCAGCCGCCAGCGTGCCCGCGGCAACCGCCCCGCCGATCAGGCCGGCCGTCAGGAAGGAGCGCCGGTCCTCGTCGATCCCCTGCTGCGGCTGCTTGAGGTGGTCCTTGTCCTGAAGATACCTCGAGTCCATGAACGCTCCTCCCTTTCCTTGTTGATCTTGAAAGCGTCATACCCTCAGGTTGCACCGTCAAGCGGAAGCGTCATCGTTACTTTGTTACATATGCGTATGTGAAGGTGTCACCGATGAGCCTGTTCGATCCCGACAAATCAGCGGAGCGCATGCCGGTGACGCTGATCACCGGCTTCCTCGGCAGCGGCAAGACCACCCTGCTCAACCGTGTGCTCGGCGACCCGCGCATGGCCCGCAGCCTGGTGCTGGTGAACGAATTCGGCGAGGTCGGGCTCGACCATCTGTTCATGGAGCAGGTCGGCGGCGACATGGTGCTGCTGCAATCGGGCTGCGTGTGCTGCACCATCCAGGGCGAACTGGACGAGACCCTGCGCGACATCGCCCGCCGCCGCGCCAGGGACGAGATCCCGCCCTTCGATCGGCTGCTCCTGGAGACGACGGGCCTCGCCGATCCTGCGCCGATCCTGCAGCTCCTGCTCAACCATCCGATGATCAGCCATGACTACCGGCTCGACGGCGTCGTAACGACGGTCGATGCCGTGAACGGCGCGCGACAGCTGGACGAGCATCCCGAAGCGCTGAAGCAGGCGGCCGTCGCCGACCGGCTGCTGATCAGCAAGACCGACCTCGCCGAAATCACGGCCAGCGCAGGGCTGCGCGCGAGGCTCACCGCGCTCAATCCCGGCGCATCCCTCTTCGAGATCGTGCAGGGCGACGTCGATCCGGCAATTCTGTTCGACTCAGGCCCGTTCGATCCCTCGGGCAAGACCGACAAGGTGCAGGCATGGCTGAACGCCGAGGCCCACGATCATGGGCACGACCGCTCGCGGCACGACGTCCATATCGGTTCGTTCTGTCTCACCTTCGACGAGCCGCTCGACTGGGACCTCTTCAATCGCTGGCTCATGGCGGTTCGCGCCTCGTGGGGCGACAGGCTGCTGCGCGTGAAGGGCGTACTCGACGTGATCGGTGAGCACCAGCCGTTGGTGATCCACGGGGTGCACCGAACATTTCATCCGCCGACCCTGCTCTCCCGCTGGCCCGATGAAGACCGCCGGTCGCGCCTGGTGTTCATCACTCGTGACCTCGACCGCGCCGCGGTCGAGGCAAGCTGGATAGAGATGAAGGAGGCTGCTGGGATTTAGGCAGCGTCCTGCTTCGGCAGCACGTCTTCGTACTTCTTGAAGCCAGGCAGCTTCTCGACCCGGCCCATCCACGCCTTCACGTTGGCATAGGGCGAGAGGTCGATCGCGGCCTCCTCGGCATAGGCAACGTCGCCATAGACGGCGACATCGGCGATGGTCGCTTCGTCACCCACCAGGAAGCTCGACTTGGCGAGCGCGCCGTCGAGCACCTTGAGCGCATCGCCAGCCTGATTGAGGTACATCTGATGGACGTTGTCGTCGGCCTTCATGAAGCCGCGCTTGATCGCGCGCGGGCGATAGATGTTCGAGGCCAGCCGGTCGAACTCCCAGAACAGCCACTCGCGCACGCGAGCCTTCTCCTCGGCCGTCCTGCCGCCCATTTTGCCGAACTTGTCTGCGAGATGAAGCAGGATCGCACCCGACTGGCAGAGCTTGAGATCGCCGTCGACCAGAGCCGGTACCTGGCCGAAACGGTTGATCGCGAGATAATCGGGCTGCTTATGGGCGCCGGCACGCAGGTCGACATGCTTGTAGGCGAAGGGCTGCCCCATCAGCGAGAGCGCGAGCCCTGCCTTGTAGGTCGGGCCGCTCAGCCAGATGCCGTAAAGCGTCAACTTCGACATGTATCCATTCCTCCAGTGATTTCAGACCCCGCCAGCATCGCACTTGAGCGAGGTGGGGGTAAGCCTATATGAGCGGGCATGAAAATTTCAGCACGCGACATCGACCATCTTTCCGTGACCGCCTCCGAACCGGCGGAGATGGCCACCCGGCTGGGCCAGCTCGGCTTCAATCTCACGCCCGAAGGCGTCGAGCCGCGCTGCATCTGCTTCCAGCCGGACCGCGACGACATTCCCAACTACATCGAACTGCTGCAGGACGACCCGGCGCAGATTGCACTCGCGCTGAACGTCGCCGAACTCGAGGGCGAGGAGCGTACGCACGCCTGGGAAACCGAGGATGGATTCGAGGTCGATGCCGGCGTCGTGGTCGGCGAGAGCGCGGGCCCCCTTCCCTGGTTCCCCGTGAAGCACGAGACGCCGGATGCCTTCATGGAACCGGAATGGATCGTCCATCCCAACGGCGCGCTGGGCATGATGGCCATTCACGCCATCGCCGAGACGCCGAAGGAGACGGCCAAGGCGCTGAAGGCCGCGTGGGGCTCCACCGTCGAGGAGATCTTCGACGGCTGCACGATGGTGAAGGCAGGCTCCGTCGAGCTGCTGATTTGGTCGCCACTCGCCTTCCAGCTCGAATACAAGGCGCTCGAGATGATGCCGCCGACCGAGCTTCCCGCCGTCGTCGGCGCTGCCATTGCCATCGAGCGAGCGCGCCCATTGCAGGGCCTGCTCAGCGCCAACAACGTGCCCTTCGCCCTGGCCGAGGGAGATCGCGTTCTCGTCGCGCCGGAACAGACCGGCGGCCTGATGATCGAGTTCATCCCCCAGAATTGATTCCGGCTAGAAAGCTGGAATGGGCGCCTGCGGCACGTCCTTCCAGAAATCGGGATCGTGGCCGAAGAACAGGCGTGCGCCGCCTCGCTCCAGGGCTTCAAGCCGGTCGAGCGAGGCCAGCATCTGCTCGCGGTCGTAGACGAAGCGCGGCAGGCGCCGTTCGCGCAGGGTGCGGCAGAAGTAGCAGGCGTCGCCCGTGATCACGATCTCGCCCGCCTCGGTGCGCACCTTCAACGACTGATGGCCCGGCGTATGGCCGTAGGTCGGGATGCAGACCACGGAGCCGTCGCCGAACAGGTCGTGCTCGCCGTCGACCTGATTCACCGGGTGGCAATGGTCGAAGTCAGCCCGGAAGAAGCCGATCCTGGCCGCCAGTTCCGGAT
>JAGNNA010000353.1 GCA_017990895.1 Reyranella sp. | reverse complement strand
TCCCGTCGTCGACTTCGACGTAGCCTTGATCTTCCAGGAACCGGACGAAGCGCCTGACCCTTGCTGCTTGGTCAGCCTTGTAGTGCGCTTGCTGCGCCGAATACCGGTGGCACCGGCACCCATGCTTCTCGAACCGCCGGACAGCCCGATCGTCAATCGTGCGGATCGCGATCTTATGCAGGCCCAGCCAATGCAGGAAATGGCGGACCGCCGCGCCATACAGAACCGCACAGCCTGACTTCTCGTCGAGCGACAGAGAGGAGAGGAATGCGGTGAGAAGGGCGCCGTGACTGGGCGGGTCTTCGACCCGGAGCGGGGTCGCTCGAAACGGCAATGATGATCTTGATCGCATGTTGGTTCCTTCGACTTGTTGAGGTCGAGGGAACCGTAATTATCTGGAGTGAAATCATGGGAAACCGAAGGAAACCTGCGCCTCCCGCCACCACGCTCGACATAAACTGCGACTGCAAAGAATATGTGATCGACTATCTGGAGCGCGCCTTTCCCACGCGCCAGATGCGGATCTTTACCGACGACACGGGTACGCCGCGCTCGGTCCCCATGCTCGACGATGAAGGACAGCCCGTCTACAATCCCGAAGCGGAAACCGCCCGCGCCGAACTCATCGAGCGGCTTTGCGCGCTGCCGCCGATCATGTCGGCGCTCGACGCACTCCTCGGACATTTCGGGCACGACAATGTCGCCGAGGTGACGGGGCGCACCAAGCGGCTCGTCACCGCGGGCGATGGCCGCCAGAAGCTCGAATCCCGCTCGGCGCGCACCAGCCAGGCCGAGGCCGCCGCCTTTATGGCCGGGCGCAAGCGCGTCCTGATCTTCTCGGACGCGGGCGGCACGGGACGGAGCTACCACGCTTCGCTCGACGCGGTGAACCAGGAGCAACGTGTCCATCTGCTGCTCGAGCCGGGCTGGCGTGCCGATCGCGCGATCCAGGGACTGGGTCGGACGCACCGGACGCACCAGGCGTCGACCCCGCTGTTCCGGCCCGTCACGACCGATTGCAAGGGCGAGCTCCGCTTCACCAGCACGATCGCGCGGCGCCTCGACACCCTTGGGGCGCTGACGCGCGGTCAGCGCCAGACCGGAGGGCAGGGGCTTTTCGATCCCGCCGATAATCTCCAGAGCGAATATGCGTGCAGCGCTCTTCTGAGCTGGTTCCACCTCCTCGCCGCCGGAAAGCTCGCGAGTACCAATTTGGACGACTTCCAGAATCGGACCGGCCTCGAACTCGTCGACAAGGACGGCGTCATGAAGGACGAGATGCCGCCGATCCAGCGCTGGCTGAACCGGATCCTGGCTCTACCGATCGCGTTGCAGAATAACATCTTCGAGGAATTCCTCTCGCTCACCGAGACCCGTGTGGCGGCGGCGCGGGACGCGGGTCGCCTCGATGTCGGCGTGGAAACCATCCTTGTCGATACGGCGCGGCTGGTCGACGATGTCGTTCTGCGCACCGATCCCGGGACGGGGGCAACCTCGCACCTCCTGACGATCGAGATCGAGCGCCGCCGCAATCCCGTCTCGCTTGAGCGGATCATGCGGATTGCCGAGGGCGACCAGAGCGCGGCGTTCATGATCAACCGGAAGTCGGGCAAGGCGGCGCTCCGGACGCAGGCCCGCTCGCTCATGGAGGAGAAGGAAGGCACGCCGATCCCGCGGGTCGAACTCATGCGTCCGTCGCGCAACGACTATATGCGTTCGGCCGACCTGTTCGAATCCTCATGGGAGGAGATCGACCGGGCAAGCTTTATCGCCCTCTGGACGCAGGAAGCCGAAACCTTGCGGCAAAAGGTCGACACCGAGACGCTTCGCCTCGCGACCGGGCTGCTCCTGCCGATATGGTCTGCGCTGCCGAGCGACCATCTCGCGGTCAACCGGATCGTCGATGGGGAAGGGCGGTCCTGGCTCGGGCGCCTCGTCTTCGACGATCATGTGCTTAGGCTTTTCTCGGCGCTCGGAATCGATCGCAAGGAGACCCTGCCTGCTTCCGCGATCGCCAAGGCGGTTGCTGCCGGGCGCAGTATCGACGTCACCCATCCGTTTCCGCTCACGATCAACAGGAGCATCGTCAACGGCTCCCAGCGTATCGAGCTCGTCGGCTTTCCAGCCGACCGGCTTGCATGGCTGAAGGCGGCGGGGTGTTTCACCGAAGTGATCCAGTATCGCACGCGGGTCTTCGTCCCCGTAGCGCTGGCCGAGGCTATTCTGGAGACTGTCCTGGAGGCGACTACATGACCGCCGCGGAGGTTCGCTAGGCTTCGTCCATCTCGGAGAGCCAATCCTCGCGTGCATGACGGACGCGCAATATCAGCACGTTGTCATTCGGCCCGAGTTCGTAGACGATGAGATGAGCTTTGTAGGGATAGATGCGGACGGGCGACCGGATTTCCTCACGCTCGCGCGCCGCGCGGGGATATTCTACAAGAAAATTGAAGGTCGCCTCTAGCCCATCGTGATATCCGTCGGCCTGTGCCGGCCCGAACCTTTCGAGCCCGTATAGGTAAACCGCGACCAGATCATCGCTGGCAGCACGCGTCAGCTGATACGATGGCACGCCTATGACTGCGCGCGTGCTTGTTCGAGCGCTCGAGTGCGGATGTCTGCCATGGATTCAGTGCTGACTCCGCTGCTCCGCGCCTCGTCAACCAACCGCTGCATATTGGCAATCTTTCCCGCCCGTTCCTGATCGCGACGGATAAGATCTCGCACATAATCGCTAGCATTGCTGTAGCGCCCCGTGTCGGCTTGGCCTTCGACCCAAAGCTTCATCGGATCCGGCAAAGAGATGTTCATTGTCGCCATGGGCGCTTCGCTCCTTTTGGCAATCTTTATAAGAAAATTGGCAAAGATTGTCAAGTTGCGCACCGCCCGGAATTACCGGATCAGTTCTGATTGGGCTAGCGAGGACTCATCACTCTGAGGCCTCAAACGGCTGACTGAATTCGTGGTCCGCAGGGGCCGGCTCAGTTCGCAGGCGCAAATTGCCGGTCGAGGAGACCCTGAGCCGCCCGCTCTCCGGCACTGGGCGGCATCACGGCCGGAAGGGCGACGGTGACGATCCAGAAGGCCATCATTCCGAGAAACACGCCGCTCGCGATCTTCAACACATCCTGCATGATACCGACATCCTCCCCGACCCCGACCAGATAATCTCTCATGGCCCGGCGGCCTCGCGGCCGGGACAAAACACCGTCAGCCTAATCGCCGGGCGCGGCATGATCGAGCCCATATCCGGTCCAGAATGGCAATCGAGATAGCCGGCCCGCGCCGAGATGGTGCTGCCGCAGACGGTCCGGTCGGCGGCTCGAGGCGTCCCGGGCGCCACGAAAAGGGGAGGGGGAGGGGAGCCGGTGTCCGGGCTGTTCCGGACGCCAGAAGGACTTCATCCGATGACCATTACGGTAAAGCTTTCGAAGCTTTCGCTTTCTCCGATCAACGTACGATCCCGCCCCGAAGAGCTCCTCGAGATTCCGCAGCTGGCCGCCGATATCGAGGCGCGCGGCATCCTCCAGAACCTGCTGGTCAATCCGGTCAAGAAGCCGCGCGGCTCGTTCGAGGTGTTCGACGGCGGTCGCCGCCTTCGCGCTCTGATGAAGCTCGTCCAGGACGGTGTCATCGTTGCCGAGAGCTATGACGTCCCCGTCAAGGTTCTGACCGGCGACGAAGCGACCCTATCGGAGACGTCGACCGCGGCGAACTTCCATCAATTGAAGATGACGCCTGCGGAGGAATGCCGGGCGTTCCAATATTTCATCGGTCTCAAGGGCGATATCGACGGCGTCGCCAAGCGTCTCGGCGTGACCCGCCGTTTCGTGGAAGGGCGCCTACGCCTCGCTACCCTGGCCGAACCGATCTTTGATGCTCTGAGCGAGGGCGGGATCACGCTCGATATCGCCAAGGCCTAACCTCTATGCCGCCGTCAGCCGCGAGACCCTGATGCGCGAGATTGCCGAATTCTGCCGCGAATATTGGAGCGAGATCGCCAATGATCGCGATTCGGACACGCTCGATGACGAGGACATCGCGCGCATCTACTTCGAGCTCCACCCCGACGAGTCTCTCCAGACCGACCGCGTCGCGATCGATGCGCCACCCGCCGCTCTCGTCACGGGAGAACAGCCATGAACGCCCGTTCGGCCCGGGCCGAGGTTCGCAATCCGGTGCTCGCCTTGCCCGCGTTCCGCGCGTTGCAGTCGCTCCTGCCGGAACAGCGCGTGCTTCTCGCCGCGCTGTTGCTCGACCTTCAGAGCGACGCGCGCGATCGCGCCGCCCGAAGCTGGGCAAGCCGCAAGACCATGATTGCCGCCTACTGGTCCGCCGTCGCCGTCTATTCCGGGCATCTCGCCCGCTGCCTTGGCGAACGCAGAGGTCGCCGTCCCCGCGCGCGCTTCGAGCTTGTCCAGGAGGGCTTTCCCGACCTCGTCGTGACGGGATGGGAGGCGGCTTCCACCACATACTCCGTACGCCGCGAAGAATGCGGTCTCGGCGCGCGAGACTTTCCCAGAGGCACGGTCAAGCTTGGCGGGATCGCGATCGCGCACGTCAGCTATAATGGCCGAATTTGGCCCCGCCACGAATGGGAGCCGAACGATATGCCCATCTATGACAATCGCGGTCCTTCTCGCGATTGCGGTTGAGCGGCAAGGAGAGGGGGAGGGAAGGGGCGAGCGGATGTCCGCTCGAGAGCCGGAGACCCCCTCATGAGCTATGATCTCGCCTTTCGCTTCCAGCAGGCCCTCGACCCCAGTGCGCTTATGGATATCGCCGCCTCGCTTCACGCGATCGAGGCGGCGATCACGGACTGTCGCAACGCCGGGATCGCCACTGAAAGCGACCCTGCCATCATACTTCTGTGCCGGCACCTGGCTACGGTGTGCGCGGACCGCGGCGACGACGCGCTTTTGCGACAGGCTTGCATGGAACGGATCGGTGATCTCCGGTCAAAGCCCGCGCTCAGGACCTTGGCGCTTCGCGGCGTCGCCTATGATGAACCGGCAAAGCGCCTGTTTCACACCGAGGGACGCGCCGCGCTGCAGGTGCTCGCCAAAGCGCTGGCGCTCGGTGCCGGCAGTTTCGA
>JAGNNA010000352.1 GCA_017990895.1 Reyranella sp. | reverse complement strand
CCGGCGCAACCGCGCCAACGGCCGCATCGTCGAACGCGACGCGGGCCTCACGGTCCGCATCACACAGAGTTTCGGCAACTGCCCGCAGTACATCCAGACGCGCAAGGTGGTTGGACGTGACAGGACGGCCGGCCCGGTCGAAATCCTTGCCGGGCTGGACGAAGCGGCGCGCGATCTGATCGAATCAGCCGACACGTTCTTCGTTGCCAGCCGGGGTCGCGCGGAACTGGGCCCTGAGGGTGGGCTCGACATGTCCCATCGCGGCGGGCGGCCGGGCTTTGTGGGCGTGCACGGCGATACGCTCGTCATTCCCGATTTCCCCGGCAACCGCTTCTTCAACACGCTGGGCAACCTGCTGGGCGACCCAAGGGCAGGCCTGCTGTTTGTGAATTTCGGCACCGGGGACGTGCTGCAGCTTCAGGGAACGGCAACCATCGACTGGCATCCGGGCCAGGTCGGGCCGGCCGGGACCGAACGCCTCTGGCGTGTCCGGGTCACTCGGGCGTGGCGCACCCGTTCGGCCTTTCCCTACCTCACGATTTTTGGGGACTATGCACCGACGACGCTCCAGACGGGCATCTGGTAGCCACATTCCTCCTTACAAGTCCTGGCCGTCGCAGTAGCATCATCCAAGGTTGGGACTGTTTTGGGAAACAAGGTCAGCATCATCATGCCGACGCGCGATCGCGCGTCGCTGCTGCGGTGTGCGCTCTTCGGATTGCGGGCGCAGACTGCGCGGGAGACGGAGATCATCGTCGTCGATGACGCCTCGACCGACGAAACGCCTGCCATGCTCGCGGGCGAATTTCCGAACGTGAAGGTCGTACGCCACGGGGTTTCGCGCGGGGCCAGTGCCGCGCGCAATTCCGGCGTTGCCGTTGCGACGACCGTTTGAATCCGCCCTGCATGCCCTGGTCCGAATGGTGGACGCAAGGAGGCCCGAGCCGACGCCCTATCTCGACACCCTGAAGGCGCCCGCCACGGAAGCCGACAGGCAAGACGCCGCCCATATACGAGGTTGTGAGACCGAGATCCGTCGTCAGGCCGCTGTCGGGCGCGCGCGCGCCACGATGGCATCGAGCGCCAGGAGATAGGAATCGACGCCGAAGCCCGCGATCATCCCGACCGCCGCCTCGGCCGTGATGGATCCGAAACCGCGCTTCTCGATGTTGGTCATGTGGATTTCGATCGCCGGCATCGAGATCGACCGGAGACAATCGCGTAGCGCGTGACCGGCGTGGAGAAAGCCTGCGGGATTGAACAGCAGCCCGTCGAACTTGGCGCGATCCGCCTTGTAGATCGCCGACACGGCCTCGCCTTCCGTATTGGTGTAGAAGATCTCGATCGCCACACCGAGATTCCTGGCCCTGCGCCGGATCGCGGCATCGAGTTCCCTAGCTGTGGTCGTACCATAGAGTTCCGGCTGGCGCCGGCCCAGATACTCCATGTTGGCGCCCTGAATCAGCAGAACCTTCATCAGGTGATGCTAGGCCAAAATTACCGGCAAGCGAACCACGACCATTCCGCAGATCAACGCGGCAGGGTAGAAGCCCCCATCAAGCTTTCGTCAATGGAACGGGCGCACTGGCGGCCCTCGCGGATCGCCCAGACCACCAAAGACTGGCCGCGACGCATGTCGCCAGCGGCGAACAGTCTCGGCACCGAGGTCTGATAGTCCTTCACGTTGGCCGCGACGTTGCCGCGCGGATCGAGCGCGACGCCCGCCTGCTCCACGAGGCCCGGCCGGCGCGGGCCGAGGAAGCCCATGGCCAGCAGCACCAGATCGGCCCTGAGTTCGAAGGTGCTGCCAGCGACCTCCTGCATTCCCATACGGCCGTCGGCGCCCTTCACCCATTCGACGCGCACACACTCCAGCGCCTCGACCTTGCCGTTGCTACCCACCGCCCGCTTGGTCAGCACCGCGAAATCGCGGGCCGCGCCCTCCTCATGGCTCGACGAGGTGCGCAGCTTGAGGGGCCAATCCGGCCAGGTCAGCGCCTTGTTCTCGCGTACCGGTGGCTGCGGCATGACTTCGAGCTGCGTCACCGAAGCGGCGCCGTGGCGGTTGGACGTGCCGACGCAGTCGGAGCCGGTGTCGCCGCCACCGATCACGATGACAAGCTTGCCCTTGGCGGTGAGCGTGCCGCGCGGCGCGGCGCGCCCCTCGTCGTCGCCCGCATTGCGCTTGTTCTGCTGGGTCAGGAAATCCATCGCGAAATGGATGCCGTTCAGCTCGCGTCCCGGGACCTCGAGATCGCGCGGAAATTCGGCGCCGCCGGTCAGCGCGACCGCGTCATAGCCTTCGAGCAGCGACTTGATCGACAGGGTCGCACCGACCTCGACGCCGGTCCGGAACTCGACGCCCTCGGCCTCCATCTGGCGCATGCGCCGGTCGATGTGGTGCTTCTCCATCTTGAAGTCGGGGATGCCGTAGCGCAGCAGCCCGCCGATCCGATCGGCCTTCTCGAACAGGGTCACCGAATGGCCGGCACGCGCGAGCTGCTGGGCGCAGGCGAGCCCCGCCGGGCCGGAGCCCACGACGGCGACGCGCTTGCCGGTCTTGTGGGCGGGCACGAGCGGCTGGATCCAGCCCTCCTGCCAGCCGCGATCGATGATCGCGCATTCGATCGACTTGATGGTCACCGGATTGTCGTCGATGTTCAGCGTGCACGAGGCCTCGCACGGCGCGGGGCAGATGCGGCCGGTGAACTCCGGGAAGTTGTTGGTCGACTGCAGGACCTCGAGCGCATCCTTCCAGCGGTCGCGGCGAACCAGCTCGTTGAACTGCGGGATGATGTTATTGACCGGGCATCCGTTGTGGCAATACGGGATGCCGCAATCCATGCAGCGCGCGCCCTGCCGGGAGACCTCGGCCGGCGGCATCGGCAGGACGAACTCCTTGTAGTTCTTGAGGCGCTGCTCGACCGGTTCGTAGGACCGGTCCTTGCGCTCGATCTCGAGGAAGCCTGTGGCTAGGCCCATCGTCCAAATTCCTTCAGCTCACTTGATTCTTCCTCCTCTCCCCCGCGAGGGGGAGAGGCTGGGTGAGGGGGCGATGCACCCTCTCACTCCCCCTCACCTAGCCTCTCCCCCTCGCGGGGGAGAGGAATCCGAATTCATTCCGCCGCGACGGCGCTGGCCGCGGCTCGCTCACGCGCCTGCATAAGCGCCCGCTTGTAGTCGCGCGGCATCACCTTCACGAAGCTCTGCAGCGCATTGTCCCAATCCTCCAGGAGCGCCCGTGCCTGCGCGCTGCCGGTATGGAGATGATGACGCTCGACCAGGATGCGCAGGCGTTCGGCGCCGAAGCGCAATACGTCGCCCATCCCGTTGTCCTCGACGTCGGTCGCGCGCTGGCGCGGCCGGTCGGCCTCGTCGCCGTCGCCCGAGGCCGGACCGACCTTCTCCAGGTCGACCATCGAGGGATTGCACAGATCCTTGAAGCGGGCCCTGGGGTCGTAGACGTAGGCGATGCCGCCGGACATGCCGGCCGCGAAGTTGCGCCCGGTGTCGCCCAGCACGACCACCACGCCGCCGGTCATGTACTCGCAGCCATGATCGCCCGTGCCCTCGACGACGCAGACCGCGCCCGAGTTGCGGACGGCGAAGCGTTCGCCCGCGACGCCCTCGAAGTAGGCTTCGCCGCCGATGGCGCCGTAGAGCACCGTGTTGCCCACGATGATGTTCTTCAGCGGATCGCGGGCGCAGTCCCTGGGCTGGCGCACGACGACCCGCCCGCCCGACAGGCCCTTGCCGACATAGTCGTTGCCGTCGCCCGACAGTTCGAGCGACACGCCGCGCGCCAGGAAGGCACCGAAGCTCTGCCCGGCCGTTCCCGTGAGGCGCACCGAGATCGTGTCCTCCGGCAGACCGGCATGGCCGTAGCGGCGCGCCACCTCGCCCGACAGCATCGCGCCGACGGTGCGGTTCACGTTGGTGATCGGCAGTTCGATCTGCACCGGCTCGCCCCCCTCGAGCGCCGGCTGCGCCGCCTCGATCAGTCTGTGATCCAGCGCCTTGTCGAGGCCGTGGTCCTGGCGCTCGACGTTCCAGATCGCCACGCCGTCGCGCGCCGGCGCCTGGTGCAGCAGCTTCGACAGGTCGACGCCGCCCGCCTTCCAGTGATCGATCGCCTTGCGCATGTCGAGCCGGTCGACCCGGCCGATCATCTCGTTCAGCGTCCGGAAGCCCAGCCGCGCCATGATCTCGCGCAGTTCCTCGGCCACGAAGAAGAAGTAGTTGATCACATGCTCCGGCTGGCCGGTGAAGCGCTTGCGCAGCACCGGATCCTGCGTCGCCACGCCCACCGGACAGGTGTTGAGGTGGCACTTGCGCATCATGATGCAGCCGGCCGCGATCAGCGGCGCGGTGGCGAAGCCGAACTCGTCGGCGCCCAGCAGCGCGCCGATGGCGACGTCGCGGCCGGTGCGCAGGCCGCCGTCGACCTGCACGGCGATGCGGCCGCGCAGCCCGTTCAGCACCAAGGTCTGCTGCGTCTCGGCGAGGCCGATCTCCCACGGCGAGCCCGCATGGGTGAGCGAGGTGAGCGGCGAAGCGCCCGTTCCGCCCTCGTAGCCCGAGATCGTCACATGGTCGGCACGCGCCTTGCTGACGCCGGCCGCGACCGTGCCGACGCCGACCTCGGAAACGAGCTTCACGGAGACGCGCGCGTTCGTGTTCACGTTCTTCAGGTCGTGAATGAGCTGCGCCAAATCCTCGATCGAATAGATGTCGTGATGCGGCGGCGGCGAGATCAGACCGACGCCGGCCGTCGAGCGGCGGACGCGGGCGATGTTCTCGTCGACCTTGTGGCTGGGCAGCTGGCCGCCCTCACCGGGCTTGGCGCCCTGCGCCATCTTGATCTGGATGTCGTCGGCATTGACCAGGTATTCGGCCGTAACGCCGAACCGGCCCGACGCGACCTGCTTGATGGCCGAGCGCATCGAATCGCCGTTGGGCAGCGGCTTGAAGCGGTCCGCCTCCTCGCCGCCCTCGCCGGTGTTCGACTTGCCGCCGATCCGGTTCATGGCGATGGCGAGCGTGGTGTGCGCCTCGCCGCTGATCGAGCCGAAGCTCATCGCTACGGTGGCGAAGCGCATCACGATGCTGGCC
>JAGNNA010000048.1 GCA_017990895.1 Reyranella sp. | reverse complement strand
ACGACGCACCCACGACGCAATCTACAGCGCTATCGCCGCCCTATTGCCTACCGTCCAGCCCGCAGAGTGCGCCAACTATTTCGCAAAAGCAGGATACGCTCGAACCTAGAGTCTTCCCGCTCTAGCGGGGGCGAGGAACATGAGACGGCAGAGAAGAGAGACCCGTCTTAATTCTTCAGCGGCAGAATCTGACCGCGGATTTCGCCGTCGGGATATTTTTCGGTGAGCACGTTCACGTACCAAAGGCCGGCCAGGACTTCCCGGGCCTGCTGCTCGGTGAGCGTCACGCCGTCGTTCACGGTCGAACGGTCGGCGTAGAACGGCACGTCGATCGGAACGACCTGGACGGCGTTCTGGTCGGCCGTGGCGGGACCGTAGAGGCCGACCTGGCGCACGGGGCCGCTCAGGCGCACCAGATTGATCTTGTATTCCAGCACCTTGGTCGAGGGCCGGTAGGTGGCCGCGAAATAGCCCTCGCCCTTGCTGTCGATCGGCGGCACCTCGCGCGCGCCGCTCAGGTCCGCGCGCAGGTCGGTCTTCGGCAGGTTGGGCTCGCCCATGTTGAACGAGCAGCCCGATACGACGAGCAGGAGGATGAGAGGACTTAGGAGGCGGCACATGCGTCTTAAGTCTACGTCGCGAGCCGGTCCTTCGTCCCCATCCGATCTCACGCCTTGTGGTGCACGGCCGCCCGACGGTAGACCGGAGTCGGCAGCCCCTCCATGCGCGCCTTGAGCTGCAGCGACAGGAAGATCGAATAGAGCCTGGACTGCATCAGGTTGCCCCCATGGAACCACAGGTTCTCCTGCGCCGTCGGCTTCCACATGTTGCGCAGCTCGCCTTCCCAGGGGCCGGGATCCTTGGCGGTGCCGGAGCCCAGGCCCCAGCATTTGCCGACCTTGTCGGCGACCTCGGGCGAGATCAGCTCGGCCGCCCACTGGTTCATCGATCCGTAGCCCGTCGCATAGACGACGAGGTCGGCCTTCAGCTCGGTGCCGTCGTTCAGCACGACCGAATCCTCGGTCAGGCGCTCGATCTCGATGCCGGACTTGAGCTTGATGCGGCCGTCGGCGATCAGCTCCGAGGCACCGACGTCGATGTAGTAGCCGGAGCCGCGGCGAAGATACATCGGGCCGATGCCGGTATTGTCCTCGCCGAAGGTCAGCTTGAAGCCCGCCTTCTCCAACCGCGCATAGAAATCCGCATCGTCGCGCCGGATCTGCTCGACCACGGGCTGCATCACCTTGGGCAGCGCGCCGTAAGGCATCGACGCCGTGGTGAGATCGGCGATCTCGGTGGTGATGCCGGAGGCCACGGCCTCCTCCGAATAGAGTGGCCGGTTGCGCGCGAGCGTATCGGCGCGCACGACCAGGGTGGGCGAGCGCTGCAGCAGGGTGACATCGGCGCCGTGCTCCCACAGGTCGGCCGCGATGTCGTGCGCCGAATTGTTCGAGCCCACGACGACGCATTTCTTGCCGGCCCATCCTTCGCCGCCGCGATGCTGACTGGAATGGTGCTGCTTGCCCTTGAAGCGCTCGGCGCCGGGGAATGTCGGGATCTCAGGAAAGCCTGACATGCCGGTCGCGATCACGAGCTGCTTCGGGGTCAGGGTGACGTCCTTGCCGTCACGCTCGACGACGACCGTCCACTCACCCCTGGCCTCGTCGAACGACGAGCTCTTGCACGTGGTCGACGGCCAGTAATCGAGTTCCATGATCTTGGTGTAAGACTCGAGCCAGTCGCCCATCTTGTCCTTGGGCGTGTAGATCGGCCAGTGATCGGGAAACGGCAGGTACGGCAGATGGTCGTACCAGACCGGATCGTGCAGGCAGAGCGACTTGTAGCGGTTGCGCCAGGCATCGCCCGGCCGCGGGTTGCGATCGACGATCAGGGTCGGGACGCCGAGCCGCTTCAGGCGCGCGCCGAGGCCGATGCCGCCCTGCCCGCCACCGATGATCAGCACGTAAGGCTGGCGGTCGTAGCCCAGCTCCCGCGCATCGGCGCGGCGACGGTCGGTCCAGGTCACGCGATCCTTGAAGGCGCCGTGCTGCGTGCCGTGCTCGCGCGACGGTCCCTTCTTCTCCTCGAAACCCTTCAGTTCCATCAGCGCGGTGAAGAAGGTCCAGGCCTTGCCGTTCTTCAGCCGGACGTGACCCTTGCCGAGGCCTTGCGCCGTCTCGAAAGTGAACCAGCCAGGCCGCCCTGCGAGTTCGAAGGACTCGGGCTTCACATCGCTGAGGCGCGTCTTGAGCATATCTGAAATCGCAGAGCGGCTTTCCAGCGTCACGATGTTCCAAGTGAAGGCGACGAGATCGCGCCAATAGCATTCATCGGCGAACAACGCGGATGCAGCATCGATATCGGAACGCTTCAACGCCGACGAAAATTCGGCAAGCCACTCGGTCTCGTTCATCGTCATCCCATTGCGACAGGCAGGCAGGCGGCGCACTCTAGAAGATGCACCACTCCAGAGGAATGGGCGCCCAGGAGGAAACGAGCGATGAAATACGATGTGATTTCTGCGGATGGGCATATCGACCTGATCTGGCTGCCGCCGGATCTCTTCACCAGCAATGCCCCCGCTTCACTGAAAGATCGCATGCCCCATGTGATCGACGGCCCCAAGGGACCGGAATGGGTCAGCGCCAAGGGTGCGAAGTTCGGCCTGGTGAACGGCATGGGCTCGGCCGGCCGCGAATATGTCCCGGGCATCATCCATCGCTCCGATCGCATGGCGTCGACCGGCCTCTACTCCGACGGCAAGAAGGGCATCCGCCGGCTCACCGAAGTCGATCATCGTCTCAAGGACCAGGACCGCGACGGCGTGCAGGCCGAGGTGCTGTACGGCGTGCTGGGATCGAGCGGCCGCCTCAACGATCCGGAAGCCGCGATCACGATGCTTCGCATCTACAACGACTGGCTCCACGATTTCTGCAAGCAGGCGCCCGATCGCCTGGTCGGCCTGGCCAACATTCCAAACTACGACATGGAAGAGTCGGTGGCCGAGGCGATGCGCTGCGCCAAGCGCGGCGTGAAGGGTCTCGATATCGCCAACCGTCCCGACATGACGCCGCTCTGGGATCCGTTCTGGGAGCCGCTGTGGAAGTTCGGCCACGAGACCGGCATTCCCCTTCACTTCCACACGATCGGCGGCCGCTCGCCGGACGTCACGAAGTTCACGCCCGAAATCCAGCGCCGCATCTTTGCCGTGCACATCACCGGCTTCCAGATGCACATGAGCACGATGCTGATGGGCCTGATCTACTCTGGCGCACCCGCGCGCTATCCCAACCTCAAGATCGTGATCGGCGAGGCCGGCCTCGGCTGGATCCCCTATGTGCTGCAGCACATGGACCTCGAATGGGAAGACCAGTTCCAGGACCTCGACCTCAAGATGAAGCCGTCCGAATACTGGCACCGACAGTTCTATGCCACCTACCAGACCGACCCGGTCGGGATCGAGCTGCTGCGGCATCTCGGCGAGGACAATGTGATGTGGGGCTCGGACTATCCGCACCCCGACGGCATCTGGCCGGACAGCCAGGAGTTCATCGCCAAGGAGCTGACCAGCGTCTCGCCCGAGGTGAAGCGCAAGATCGTGCGCGACAACGCGATGAAGCTCTACGGTCTCGGCGCCTAGGCGTCGCATGACCGCGCGCCTGTCACCGGAGAGGCTGCTCGACTTCGCGACCGAGGTCTATGCCTCGGCGGGGATGCCGGAAGCCGATGCCCGCATCGTCGCGGACACGCTGGTGCAGGCCGATCTCTGGGGACACCAGTCGCACGGCGTGCTGCGCCTGCCCTGGTATCTCGCGCACCTCAAGTCCGGCGTCTGTGCGTCGGTCGCAAAACCAACCTTCGCCGTCGACGCCAAGGCCGTCGCGGTGATCGATGGCGGCGATGCGATGGGTCAGGTGCTGAACGTGTTCGCCATGCGCGAGGCGGTGCGGCGGGCGCGCGACTTCGGCATCGCGGCCGTCGCCTTGCGCAACTCCAACCATTTCGGCACGGCGCTCTACTACACGCTGATCGCCGCGCGCGAAGGCTGTGTTGCGTTCCTCTCGACCAACGCCAGTCCGGCGATGGCGCCGTGGGGCGGCCGCAAGAAGACGGTCGGCACCAACCCGTGGTCCTGGGCCGCACCGGCCGGCCGCTTCGCACCGATGGTGCTCGACATCGCCAATACCGGCGTCGCACGCGGCAAGATCTATCTGGCCAAGCAGAGAGGCGAGATGATTCCCGAAGGCTGGGCGATCGACGCCGAGGGCGCACCGACCATCGACGCCTCGGCTGCCATCGACGGCATCATCCTGCCGATGGCCGGCCACAAGGGCTACGCGATCGCGGCCACCATGGACATGCTGTCGGGCGTACTCACCGGCAGCGCCTTCGGCACCGGCGTCGCCGGTCCCTACCAGACCGAGCGCAAGAGCGGAGCCGGCCAGTTGATGATCGTACTCGACATCGCGGCCTTCCAGCCGCTTGGCTCGTTCAACACGCGCATGGAGGAGATGATCGGCGAGCTGAAGTCCGTGCCGCTCGCGCAGGACCACAAGGAAGTCTTCTATCCCGGCGAGATCGAGGCGCGTAACGAGGCCGCCAATCGGCGGGACGGGCTGTCGTTGCCCGAGGACACGCTGGCCGATCTCGCAAAGGTCGCGCGAGAGATCGGATTGAAGGCGCCGTTCTGAGCGACATGAGCCCGACGCTGCGCCTGCCCTTCCTGATCGTCTTCGCGATGCTGGCCTTCGCCGGTAATTCATTGCTCTGTCGCATCGCATTGCGCGACACCTCGATCGACGCCGCGAGCTTCACCTCGATCCGCCTCGCCTCCGGCGCATTGTTGCTCTGGATACTGCTGCGCTCGCGCGGCCGGCAGCCGCTGGCGGCGGGAAGCTGGCCGATGGCGGCCATGCTGTTCGCCTATGCAGTCTGCTTTTCCTTCGCCTATCGAGATCTCGCCGCCGCGACGGGAGCGCTGCTGCTGTTCGGCGCCGTGCAGCTCACCATGACCGCTTATGGCCTGTTCAAGGGCGAGCGTCTGGTCGGATTGCGCCTGGTCGGCGTGCTGATGGCGGTCGCGGGCCTTGTCTGGCTGCTACTGCCCGGCCTATCGGCGCCGCCGGCTTTTGCGGCGGGCCTCATGCTAGCGTCCGGCATTGCCTGGGGCGTCTACTCCCTGCTCGGCCGCGGCGCGGGCGATCCGACGGCGGCCACCGGCGGCAACTTCATCCGCGCCGTGCCTTTCGCGGCCGTCCTCAGTCTAGCTGCAGCGACGCAATCGCATCCCGATCAGACGGGGCTCATCTATGCGGTGGCCTCGGGCGCCATCACCTCGGGCCTGGGCTATGTCCTGTGGTACGCTGCCCTCCCGTCGCTCTCCGCCACGTCGGCGGCGACAATACAGCTTTGCGTGCCGGCCATTGCCGCGCTGGGGGGCGTGGTGCTACTCGCCGAGCCGATCACCACGCGGCTGCTGTTGGCTTCGCTGGCGATCCTGGGCGGCATCGCGCTCACCATCCGGAAGAAGAACTGAAAGCAAGGCCTGAGGGGATACATGTTCGAGGTTGCCGATCGTCTGAAGAACGTGAAGGTTTCGGCCTCGGCCGCGATGACCCGCAAGGTGCGCGACCTGCGCGCCCAGGGCGTGAAGATCGTGGGCCTCTCGTCGGGCGAACCCGACTTCCCCACCCCGGCACATGCCATCGAGGCGGCGCATCAGGCGGCACTGGCCGGCGAGACCAAGTATCCGCCGCAGGACGGCATCAAGCCGCTGAAGGAAGCGATCCAGAGGAAGTTCAAGCGCGACAACAATCTCGACTATGCACTGGACGAGATCATGGTCTCCAACGGCAGCAAGCAGATCATGTACGACGCGCTGATGGCCAGCGTGAACCCGGGCGACGAGGTCATCATTCCCGCCCCCGGCTGGATCTCCTATGCCGACCAGGCGGTGATCGCCGGCGCCCGGCCCGTGCCGGTCTCGTGTCCGGAGAACAACCAGTTCAAGCTGCGCGCCGCCGATCTCGAGGCGGTCATCACGGCGAAGACGCGGTGGGTCGTGCTGAACTTCCCCAACAATCCGACCGGCGCCGTCTGCTCACCGGCCGAGATGCGCCAGATCTGCGACGTGCTGCTGAAGCATCCTCATGTGCTGGTAATGGCCGACGACGTCTACGAGCACCTGGTCTACGGCGACGCGACGTTCAGCACCGTGGCCGAGGTCGAGCCGGCACTGAAGGACCGTACGCTGACGGTCAACGGCGCGTCCAAGGCCTATGCCATGACCGGCTGGCGGGTCGGCTTTGCCGGCGGCCCGCGGGCGATGATCGCGGCCATGACCAACATGCAGGGCCAGATCGGTTCGGGCATCTCGACGATCAGCCAGGCCGCCGCCGTGGCCGCGCTGAACGGGCCACAGGACCTGTTGAAGGAGCGCGCCGCCGACTACCAGAAGCGCCGCGACGAGGTCGTAGCACTGCTGCGCGCCGCGAAGGGCGTCACCTGCCACATGCCCGAGGGCGCATTCTATGTGTTCCCCAACATCGCGGGCTGCATCGGCAAGACGACGAAGGGCGGCCGCCAGATATCCAACGACACGGATTTCGTGACCGCGCTGCTCGAAGAGAAGCACGTCGCCACCGTGCAGGGCGCAGCCTATGGGATGAGCCCCTACTTCCGCATTTCCTATGCCACCGACATGACGAGCCTGCGTGAGGGCTGCACGCGCATCCAGGAATTCTGCGCCGAGCTGCGCTGAGGCGCTCTGGTCAGAGCGCGTTGATTTGCTTGACCTTGGCGGTGAGGCCGAGCTTGCGGTTGCACAGGGGCCAGTGCCAAGTTTCACCTTGCTCGAAAATCACCCAGGACGTGAGCGCCGCCGCCTTCTCGTAGTCCTGCGCCGCCTCGATGGCTTCCTGCGTCGTCAGCACCGTGCCGTCGCGGCGCTGCTGCAGGGTGATGTAGGTGCGCGGCGTGTACTGGAACCTTCCGTGATAGGAACCCCGCCCGCCGGTGATGCGGCTCGAATGCGGACCCCAGCTGCCACTCTCGCAGACCGCCAGCGACTGAATGACCTCGTCCTTGCGCGACTGTACGAAGACCTCGTGCTCCATCGGCCCCTGCGGCACAACCGCCGTCTCAGGCGGCTTCTGGGCGCACCCCGGGCCGACGCAGAGCGCGGCGAGCAGGACCGACAGGGTGGCGGGATGAAAGATATTCACGGCCCGACATTGTTCACACGATTTTATCCCCAGGGTAAACCCCGGACCCTGCCGCCCAAAAAGGGAACGCGGCATGAACCGGGCGCCCAGAAAGCCTTATGGGCAAGCGATTGAGCTCCCTTCGACAATCCGACCGCTTCGGGAACCGCATCGCAGTTCGTGTATCATTTGTAACCGTGTCGCCGTAACGCGGCGACACGCACGAAGCCGGGGCGCGAAGCTGCCCGATGCGCCTCCACGAACGACAGGGAGCCAGGATCACGTGCCGACGCCCTCTTCACCCTCGCGCTGGACGATGCTCGCGCTGTTGTTCGCCGCCCGCGTCGGCCTCGGCTTTCAGTTCCAGACGATGGGCTCTGTCGCCGATCCGCTCGCCCAGCACCTGCATCTCAGCTTCACCGAGATCGGCACACTGATCGGATTATTCATGATGCCAGGCCTTGTCCTCGCAATCCCCGCCGGTCTTGCCGGACGCTATGTCGCCGATCGCAAGCTCGTGGCTTCGGGCCTCCTCGCCCTGGCAATCGGCGGCGCCGTCTCATCGCTCGCCGAGGGGTTCGGCTTGCTCGCATTGGGCCGCCTGCTCTGCGGAGTAGGCTTCGTCGTCACCTCGATCTACTTCACGAAGATGGTCGTCGACTGGTTCGCAGGGCGCGAGCTTGCGACCGCCATGGCGATCCTCGTCATGAGCTGGCCATTCGGCATTGCGCTCGGCCAGATCGTCCATGGGCAGCTCGCGGTGCTGCATGGATGGCCGGGGCCGTTCATGGTCGCGGCCCTCTATTGCCTCGCGGCAGCGGCCCTCGTCTTCGTGGCCTACCGGCCACCGCCGGTTCGCGACGGCGCCGCGCCGATCATGCAGTCGTCCACGCTCACGCAACGCGAATGGATCCTGATCCTGCTGGCCTCGGCGGTCTGGGCGTTCTTCAACGCGGCCTATGTCGTCTATCTCAGCTTCGCGCCACGCATGTTGATCGTCGACGGCATTGGCCCCTTGCAGGCAGCCTCGATCATCAGCCTGGCGAGCTGGGTGATGATCTTCTCCGGCGCACTGTGCGGCCAGATCGCCGATCGCACCGGCCGCTCCGACCTCGTGCTGTATGTGTGCCTGTGCTGCGCAATGGCCTCGCTGGCCCTGCTCCCCAACACCGGCTGGGCGGTTCCGCTCAGCCTCGCCTTCGGCCTGCTCGGCATGGCGCCAGCCGGTCTCATCGTCGCGCTGACCGGTGCCGCGATGGCGCCGAACAAGCGCGCCTTCGGCATGGGCGTCTACTCCGCCTTCTATTTCCTCTTGAGCGCGCCGGCCCCGGCCATCGCCGGCTGGCTGTTCGACAGGACCGACGATGCTTTCGTGCCGATCCTGTTCGCCATCCTCCTGTTCGCGCTCACCCTCGTGATGAACCTGGTCTTCCGCGCCGCCCAGCGCGCGACCGCGCCCGTATGATCAAGCCTTCGCCGGGTGCACCTTGATCCAGTGTCGGGCGATCTCTTCCCGGGTGGCCACCCAGACCTTCGGCTTGGAGGCCACATAGTCGAGGAAGCGCGCCAGAGTGGCGGCGCGGCTGGGTCGTCCGGCGAGGCGGCAGTGCAGGCCGATCGACATCATCTTCGGCGCGCGCGCGCCCTCGGCATAGAGCACGTCGAAACTGTCCTTCATCGCCTGCAACCAGCCATCCCCCGAGCTGAAGCCCGGCGGCACGCCGAACTTCATGTCGTTCACTTCGAGCGTGTAGGGAATGACGAGGTGCGGTTCGGTTCCGACCTTCACCCAGTAGGGAAGGTCATCGGCATAGGAATCGCTCGAATAGAGAAAGCCGCCATGCTTGATCACGGCTTCGAGCGTGTGCATCCCGAAGCGGCCGGTATACCAGCCGACCGGCGCGCGACCGGCCGTCTGCTCGATCACCTTCACGGCCTTCCGCATATGGTCGAGCTCCTGCTCGAGCGTGAAGTCCTTGTAGTTGATCCAGCGCCACCCATGGCTTGCGACCTCATGGCCAGCTTCGGCCATCGCCTTGCCGGCGGCGGGATTGAGCTCGAGCGCGCGGCCCACCGCCCACGAGGTGAAGCGCATGTTGCGCTCCTGGAAGAGTCGCAGGATGCGCCAGAAGCCGGCGCGGCTGCCGTACTCGTACATCGACTCGGTCGAGAGATCGCGGCCGCCCTCGATCGGCGTGCCGCCCGGCGTCTCGGTCAGGAAGACCTCGGAGGCGGGGTCGCCGTTCAGGATCGTATTCTCCCCGCCCTCCTCGTAATTCAGCACGAAGCTCACCGCGATGCGGGCATCGCCCGGCCACTGCGCATGCGGCGGGTTGGGGCCGTAGCCGATCAGGTTGCGGTCAAGATGGTTGTGCATGAAATCCTCGGAAACGCCGGCGATTGAAGCCCGACTATGGCGCGGCTATAGCTCGCGCGACAAGCTTGAGGAGGCGAGATGGACGCGGCCGAAGCGATCCGGGAAGAGCGTCTGTGGCGGCGGCATGCCGATATGGCAAGGCTGGGCGGCACGCCGAAGGGCGGCGTGAACCGGCAGGCGCTGTCGGCCGAGGATGCCGCGGCCCGCAATCTGCTCGGCTCCTGGGGCAGGGCCCGCGGCTTCGCGGTCTCGACCGACGCGATCGGCAATCTCTTCGTGCGGCGCGAGGGCTCGGATCCGCAGGCACGGCCGGTGATGAGCGGCTCGCACATGGACAGCCAGCCGACCGGCGGCCGCTTCGACGGCATGTACGGGGTGCTGGCGGCGTTCGAGGCGCTCGAAGCGCTGGAAGATGCCGGCGTGAGGACGCGCCGTCCCGTCGTGGCCGTGGCCTGGACCAACGAGGAGGGCTCGCGCTTCCAGCCCGGCGCCATGGGCTCGGCGGTGTTCGCCGGCCACAACGACCTGGACGAGATGCTGCAAGTCAAGGACTGGAAGGGCGTCGTGCTGAAGGACGCGCTCGCGGAGACGTTGAAGGCCGCGCCCGCCCCGATGCTCGACGGCCGGCCGGGCTTCCCGCTCGACGGCTATGTCGAGGCCCATATCGAGCAGGGCCCAAGGCTGGAGAACGAGCAAAAGACGATCGGCGTCGTGACCGCCATCCAGGGAAGCCGCCGCTACATCGTCACAACCGAGGGTGAGGAAGCGCATGCCGGCACGACGCCGCGCGCCGCCCGCAAGGACGCGTTCGCCGCGGCGCTGCGCATCGCGCAGGCGATGTACGAAGCGACGACCGACGAGCACGACATGCTGCGGTTCACCATTGGCCGTGTCGAGGTGGCGCCGGGCTCTCCCAACACCGTGCCCGGCCGGACGGTCTTCACAATCGACATGCGCCATCCCGACGATGCCGTGCTCGATGCGCACGAGGCGAAGCTGAAGGAGATCGTCGCTTCGAAGGCCGCGCCCTGCCCCGCGCATATCGAACGCGTGGTTGCCGTGCCGCCGACCAACTTCGATCCGATGGTGGTGGATCTCGTGCGTGCCAAGACCGAGGTGCTCAAGCTCAGCCACATGGACATGCCCTCCGGCGCCGGCCATGACGCCATGCACATCGCCCATCTCTGCCCCACCGGCATGATCTTCGTTCCCTGCGAGCGCGGCATCAGCCACAACGAAATCGAGAACGCCACCCCGCAGGACTTGGCCGCCGGCGCCCGCGTCCTGGTCGAAGTGCTGGCCGAACTGGCAAACCGCTGAGGAACCGTTGATGTCGAAGAAGATGCAGTCCGAACTCGTTGCGATCCTGTCCGACCTGATCGCGCTGCCGAGCCCCTACCCGCCCGGCACCTCGGTCGAGATCTGCGCCTATACGGCGAAGCGTCTGAAGAAGGCGGGCTACAAGGTCGAGATCGCGACCCACAAGAAGGGCGTCGACAATGTCGTCGCTCGGATGAAGGGCAAGGCGAAGGGCCCCGTCATCGCCTTCAACGCCCATGTCGACACGGTGGGCGTCGGCGAGCGCGCCAACTGGAAGAGCGATCCCTACAAGGCGCTGGTCAAGGGCGGCCTCGTCTACGGGCTGGGCGCCGGCAACTGCAAGGGCAGCATGGCCGTGCAGATCTGGATCGCCGAGGAGATCGCGCGGCGCGGCGGGCCGGCCTCCGGCGAGCTGATCTTCACCTTCGTGGCCGACGAGGAGAATCTCGGGCCCGAGGGCATGGAATACCTGCGCAAGAGCGGCAAGGTGCGGCCGGACGCGCTGATCCTGGGCGCGCAGACCGAGAACAACCTGATCGTGGCGGAGCGCGGCGTGATGTGGGCGCGGCTCACCACCAAGGGCCGCGCCGCCCATGCCGGCAATCCCGCGGCCGGCGACAATGCCATCCTGCGCATGATGCGCCTCGTGGGCGCGCTCAGCTCCTACTACGACAAGGCCCTGAAGAGCCGCGTCTCGGGGGCCATGAAGTCCACGGTGAACATCGGCATGTTCCATGGCGGCCACAACACGAACGTCGTGCCCTCGGCCTGCACCGTCGAGATCGACCGCCGCCTGCTGCCCAACGAGAAGGTCAAGGACGCCTTCAAGGAGCTGAAGAAGGTGGTCGACGGCGTCGGCGAGCAGAAGTCGATGTACGCCGTCGAGTTCCTGACCGGCACCAACGGCTTCTTCGCGCCCGAGAACGGCGCGGCGGTCGGCGCCTTCGAGGCCGCGGTGAAGGCACACAGCCGGCGCAAGGTGAAGTTCCTCAACGCCACCGGCGTGAGCGACGGCCGCTACTATGCCGACGACGGCATCGAGATCATCAACTTCGGCCCAGGCTCCGGCGCGCAAGGCCATGCCGCCAACGAGAGCGTGCCGGTCGCCGAGATGGTCGACGCCGCCCACATCCAGCTCGACGTGGTGAAGCGGCTGCTGGGTTAGAGGTAGCCGCCGGCCTTCAGCTTCTCCACGACCTGGTCCACGAAGGCAGGCGCCTGTCTGGAGCGCGCCTGCAAATAGAACTGTGCGAGCGCCACCCGACTGGCGCCGCGATAGAGAACGCCGCGCAACACGAATGCCGTCACCGAAATGTTGCCCGACGTCGCACTGCTGGCGTCCACGATGTCCATCTCCAGCCGGTAGGTCGGCCGGAACGTCGCGGTGATCGCTTTCTGATCGGCGGTACGATCGAGTTCCAGCCTCGTCGAGCGGCCGCTTTCCACGGCGACGCCATAGGGCGCCAGGGCTTTCGCGAACTCGGCAGCCACCTTCGTGCCATCCAGCAGATGGTCACCCGGCGGAAGCCATAGAAGAAGCCGTTGCATCTTGACGGGTGGAGACGCGGCCGGCAGCGGTTCGTAAACGAACGATGGCTTCGCTGCGCAGGCGCCCAGCGCCGACGCGCCCGCTACCATAGCTCCAGTGAGGAAGAATCGACGCGACGACCTATCGGGTCCCTCCAGCGCGCCGCTACCTCGCCAATTCCGCATTCGAACGCTCCTCCTCTGTCTGTCCCATAGCGGAAACGCCCACTGGACGCACCGCATGCCGGCATCCATTGCAATCTTTACGAGCAGGCCGCACACGACTCGCCTTTGCGCGTCGAAGCCGTGCATGGCACGCTCGTGGCAGGGAGAAAAATCCATGCCGTTCTACGAAAAAGGCGACATCCGCATTCACTATGAAGAGGCGGGCTCGGGTCTGCCGCTGCTGATCATTCCGGGCGGCGGCCTCAACTCGACCATCGGCGGCCTCGACAGGACGCATCCGTTCAACGCGCTGAAGGAGTTCAGCGACCGTTTCCGCTGCATCTGCGCCGACCTGCGCAACGCCAATGGCGGCCAGTCGACCGGCCCGCTCGACATCGAGCGCACCTGGGATGCTTTCACGGACGACCATGTCGGGCTGATGGACCATCTCGGCGCCGACCGGTTCATGGTGCTGGGCTACTGCATCGGCCAGCCGATGATCTGGAACCTGATCAAGCGTGTGGGCGACCGCGTGATCGCCGCCGTACTGACCCAACCCTCGGGTTTCAGGCCAGAGTTGCCGAACCAGTTTTACGACAACAACATGAAGGGCTGGGGTCCCGACTTCGTAGCCAAGCGGCCCGACTACACGATGGACCAGGTGAGCCAGTTCCTCACCAACATGTACACGAAAAAGGCCGACTTCGTGTTCACCGTGCCCCGCGACTTCGTGAAGGCCTGCAAGACGCCGATCCTCGTGGCGCCCGACGACAGCCCACCGCATCCCTACAAGGTCGCGATGGAAGTGGCGATGCTGGCGCCCAACTCGCAGGTCACCCTCTACCCATGGAAGGACACGCCTGAGCGGGTGCCGTTGGCGGTCCGGCACATCCGGATGTTCCTTGAAGCGAACCGGCCACCGGGCCACGCATAGAGCGGCGTTGCATCGTCGGACGCCTCACAGGAGCCCATCTGCGCGGAGCTTCTCCGTCAGGCTGTCGACGTAGTGATCGGCGGCATTCTGGCGACCCAGCTTTATCACGAGATCGTGGCCACTGCTTCGCCAGAAGTCCGGAAGCTGCGTCGTTGCCCGCCAGATGCGCTTGCCGGTCGCAACATCATAGAGGCTCGCCGCAATTCCATACGCCTTGACCGCCTGGATCTCCTTCAAGATCCATTCGCTCTCCAGCGACAGCCACTGTTCGGCTCCGATGCGTGCAACGGCATCGCCGATGGCGCGAGCCTTGTCACCGAAGCCGTCGACGTCGATGACATCGACCGAAATGCCCAGCGCTCCCCATTTCGAGTCGAAACTCTGCTTAAGTTCGCCAGCCTGCAATAGAGTCAGGTTCTGTTCTTTTGTCAGCTTTGCGGAATGGACCGAGATCGCCACCACCACCCGCTTCAGCTTCTTGCCATAGGCGGCGTCGACGTTCGATTGAGTGACCGCTATCGGCCCGGAGGCGACACATCCCGCAAGCGATGCGCCTTATCCAACCAGTACACTACGCCGTCCAAGACCATCCATTCCGCGTCCTCCGGCCCGCAATCTATTGCAAGCGGGCCGTGTGCACGACTGGAGATTACACCCTGCACTACCTTGCACGATTCCTTAGGCCGTCTTCTGCGCCTTCAGCCCCAACCTCTCGATCGTCTGCTCGCGCATTACGAACTTCTGGATCTTGCCGGTGATGGTCATGGGGAATTCCGGCACGAACTCGATGTAGCGCGGGATCTTGTAGTGCGCGATCTGACCTTGGCAGAAGGCGCGGATTTCCTCGTCGGTCGCGGTCTGGCCGGCATGAAGCTTGATCCAGGCGCAGACCGCCTCGCCATAGCGCGGATCGGGCACGCCGATCACCTGTACGTCCTGTACCTTTGGATGGCGATAGAGGAACTCTTCGATCTCGCGCGGATAGACGTTCTCGCCGCCGCGGATGATCATATCCTTGAGGCGGCCCACGATGTTGACGTAGCCCTGCTCGTCCATGGTCGCGAGGTCGCCGGTGCGCATCCAGCCGGCCTCGTCGACGGCTTCCTTCGTCTTGGCCTCGTCGTTCCAGTAGCCCTTCATCACCGAATAGCCGCGCGTGCAGAACTCGCCGGTCTCGCCGCGCGGCACGACCCTGCCCTCAGGGTCGACGATCTTGATCTCGATATGCGGCAGCACCTGGCCAACCGTCGAGACGCGCCGCTCGACAGGATCGTCGGTCGCGCATTGCGTCGACACCGGCGAGGTCTCGGTCATGCCGTAGGCGATGGTGACCTCGCCCATGTGCATGTGGCTCTGCACCTTCTTCATCACCTCGATGGGGCAGGGCGAGCCGGCCATGATGCCGGTGCGCAGGCTCTTCAGGTCGAACTTCGCGAAGTCGGGATGGTCGAGCTGGGCGATGAACATGGTGGGCACGCCATAGAGAGCCGTGCAGCGCTCCTCGGCGACTGCCTGCAGCGTCGCCAGCGGATCGAAGGCATCGGACGGATAGACCATCGTCGAGCCGTGCGTCAGGCAGCCTAGATTGCCCATCACCATGCCGAAGCAGTGATAGAGCGGCACGGGGATGCAGAGCCGGTCCTGCGGCGTGAGCTTCAGCCCCTCGCCCACGAAGTAGCCGTTGTTCAGGATATTGTGATGGCTGAGCGTGGCGCCCTTGGGAAAGCCCGTGGTCCCCGAGGTGAACTGGATGTTGATGGGATCGTCGAACTGCAGCTTCGGCGCCAGCTCGGCGATACGCGCCTTCTCGGCACTACCGCCCGCGATCGCCACATCGTCGAAGTTCAGCATGCCCGGCGTCTTTTCGGTCCCGAGGCGAATGACGTGCTTCAGGTGCGGCAGCTTCCTCGCCTTCACGAGATCCTCGACGATCTCGAGATAGTTCGAGGTCTTGAGCGCGGGCGCGAGGATCAGCGCCCGGCACTCGACCTTGTTCATCGCGTATTCGAGCTCGGCGCGCCGGTAGGCCGGGTTGACGTTCACCAGCACGAGCCCAGCCTTCGCCGTTGCGAACTGAGCCAGCGTCCATTCCGACGTGTTGGGCGACCAGATGCCAACCCGGTCGCCACGCTCCAGGCCCAAAGTCAGAAGACCGGCGGCGAGCTCGTCGACCCGACGGCCCAGCTCCCCCCAGCTCCAGCGCACGTTCTGGTGGCGGACTACCAGAGCCTCGCGATCGCGATGGGTTTCGACGGTTCGGTCGAAGAAGGTGCCGATCGTCTCGCCGATCAGCTTCTTGTCCGAAACGCCGTGATCGTAAGAAATTTTAGGGGCGGCCTGAGCTTTGGTCATGCGGGAAGATTAGCGCGCCATGCGAGATTTGGAATCATGAAACTCAATTTCGTCACCGTCGACGTCTTCACCGACCGCCAGTTCGGGGGTAACCCTCTGGCCGTCATCACCGATGCACAGGGCCTGTCGGGCGAGCGGATGCAGGCCATCGCGGCCGAGTTCAACCTGGCCGAGCCGACCTTCGTCCTGCCGCCGAAGGACCCTGCCCACACCGCCGAGGTCCGCATCTTCACGCCCAAGGCCGAGATGCCCTTCGCCGGCCATCCCAATGTCGGCACCGCCTTCGTCCTGGCCCGCGCCGGCATCAGCTACGGCCGGTCGGTGACCGGCGACCGGCTGGTCTTCGAGGAGAGAGCGGGCCTCGTCGCCATGGATATCGTACGGGAAGGTGGCGCCGTCGTGGCGACCCGCCTCGCCGCCCCCGTGCCGCTCGGTTTCGGCGAGGAGATCGATCCGGCCCTCGTCGCGCAGGCCTGCTCGCTGACGACCGACGACCTGAAGCTGGACGTCCACCCGCCGCGCGTCGCCTCCTGCGGCGCGCCGCTGCTGTTCGTCGAACTGAAGTCGCGCGCAGCCCTGCGCCGGGCCGCACCCCGCCCCGAGGTCTTCGCCCGCGAGCTGCCGCGCGACCGCATCGTCGGCATCCATCTCTACGTGCAGGAGAAGGACGGCGAGATCGACGTCCACACCCGCATGTTCGCCCCCGAGCACGGCATCCCCGAGGATCCCGCAACCGGCGCCGCCAACGTGGCCCTGATCGGGGTACTGGCGCATCACCGGCCCGAGGCGGACATCACGCTCGCCAAGACCATCGGGCAGGGCTTCGACATGGGCCGCCCCAGCGTTCTGCAGGCCAGCGCGGAGAAGAAAGATGGCACCGTCGTCGCGACTTACATCGGCGGGCGCTGCAAGCCGATGATGAGCGGGGTGATCGAGCTTGAGTAGCGACCAATCTTCTTTTCAAACTCCTCTCCCCCGCTAGGGGGAGAGGTTGGGTGAGGGGGTTGCGCGCAGCACTAGTCTTCGACGCCCCCTCACCTAGCCTCTCCCCCTAGCGGGGGAGAGGAACATGAGGAGCCAACGGCAAGGCCGCGCCCTGCTTCACCGGGCGCAACGCGAAGGAGCTGCGAATCTGCGCGATGCCCTGGATCTTGGTGAAGTCCATCACGAAGCGCTCGTAGGCTTCGAGGTCGGGCACCACGACCCGCAACAGATAGTCGCTGTCGCCGGTCATCAGGTAGCACTCCATCACCTCGGGCCGTTCCGCCGCGGCGCGCTCGAAATCCTTGAGCGCCTTCTCGGTCTGGGTCGTGAGCGAGACGCTGACGAAGACGTTGACCGACAGGCCGACAGACTTGGCGTCGACCTGGGCGGCATAGCCCTTGATGACCCCGGCCTCCTCCAGCGCCTTGACCCGGCGCCAGCACGGCGAGGGGGAGAGGCCCACCTGCTCGGCGAGGTCGGCGTTGCTCAGGCGGCCATTGTGCTGCAGCCGTTCGAGAATGCGCCGGTCGATTGCATCCAGGGAGATCATTGCTCAAATCGTCAACATCTAGGAAAATCCTGCCCTATACAGCCCGTTTGGCGACCTGAACGCAAGGACCTTCCAGCCCGTCGGGAGTATCCGTTGGCCATGACCACACTCGCCCCCATCCAGCGTCTGCGCCTCCTCCGTGAACTGGAACGCAAGGTGCTGTGGCTCAGCGCCTGGACGATCCACCACGCCAACCATATCCGTCCCAACCGCGACGGGCTCAAGGTCGGCGGCCACCAGGCCTCCTGTGCCTCGCTGGCGACGGTGCTCTCAGCGCTCTATTTCTCGGTGCTGCGGCCGGAGGATCGAGTCGCGGTGAAGCCGCACGCCTCGCCGGTGTTCCACGCCATCCAATACCTGTTCGGCCACCAGACCCGCGAGAAGCTCGAACGCTTCCGTGCGCTGGGCGGGGCGCAGTCCTATCCGTCGCGCACCAAGGACACCGACGACGTCGACTTCTCGACCGGCTCGGTCGGCCTCGGCGTCGCCATGACGCTGTTCTCGTCGATCGTGCAGGACTATGTCCGGCTAAAGAAGCTGGGCGACGGCAAGCGTCCCACCGGCCGCATGATCGCGCTGGTCGGCGACGCCGAACTCGACGAGGGCAACATCTTCGAGGCGCTGCTCGAAGGCTGGAAGCACGACGTGCGGAACCTGTGGTGGGTGATCGACTACAATCGCCAGAGCCTCGACGGCGTTGTCAACGACCGGCTGTTCGGCCGGGTCGCCGAGATGTTCGAGCTGGTCGGCTGGAGGGTCGTCACCCTGAAGTACGGCAAGCTGCTGGAGACGGCTTTCACGCAGCCCGATGGCGCACATCTGCGCGACTGGATCGATGCCTGCCCCAACTCGCTCTACTCGGCGCTGGTGTTCAAGGGCGGCGCCGGCTGGCGCGAGGCGCTAACGCGCGACCTCAACCAGTATCCAGGCGTGCGCCGCATCCTCGAGCAGCACGATGACGCGGCGCTGCACAGGCTCATGACCAACCTGGCCGGCAACGACATGCAGGCTGTGATCGACGCCTTCGAAGGCGTGAACGACGACAGGCCGACCTGCTTCATCGCCTACACGATCAAGGGCCAGGGCCTGCCCTTCGCCGGCCACAAGGACAATCACTCCGGCCTGATGACGCTCGAGCAGATGGCGGGCTTCAAGAAGGGCATGGGCATCGAGGACGGCCAGGAATGGGAGAAGTTCGCGGGCCTCACCGCGTCGCCGACCGACCTGCAGGCCTTCCTCGACGCCGCCCCGTTCAACGCCGAGGGTCGCCGCCGCACCGAGGCGCCGGTCGTCGCCATCCCGGCGCAGCTCACCAAGCCCAACGACAGGAAGTCGAGCACCCAGGAAGGGTTCGGCAAGATCCTGAACGCGATTGCGTCGGAAGACGGCGAGCTCGCTCGCCATATCGTCACGACCTCGCCCGACGTCACGGTCTCGACCAACCTCGGCGCGTGGGTGAACCGACGCGGCCTGTTCGGCCACACCGAGGCCGAGGACGTGTTCCGCGAGCTCAAGGTCGTGTCGGCGCAACTCTGGCGGCAGACACCGAAGGGCCAGCATGTCGAGCTGGGCATCGCCGAGAACAACCTTTTCATCCAGCTGGCCGCGCTGGGCCTCAGCCACCAGCTGTTCGGCGCGCGCCTGCTGCCGATCGGCACGCTCTACGATCCGTTCATCGCGCGCGGCCTCGATGCGCTGAACTATGCCTGCTACCAGGATTCGCGCTTCATGCTGGTGGCGACGCCCTCGGGCGTGACCCTGGCGCCGGAAGGCGGCGCCCACCAGAGCATCCACATGCCGCTGATCGGCATCGGCCAGCCCGGCCTCGTCTCCTACGAGCCGGCTTACGTCGACGAGCTGGCGGTGCTGATGCGCCACGGCCTCGAATACATGCAGCAGCCCGACGGCGGCTCGGTCTATCTGCGCCTGACGACGCGCAGCCTAGCGCAGCCCGAGCGGACACTGACGCAAGCGCAGCAAGCCGACATCGTCTCCGGCGGCTACTGGTACGCCCCGCCGGAGGACGGTGCCGA
>JAGNNA010000351.1 GCA_017990895.1 Reyranella sp. | reverse complement strand
GTGCAGACCCTCGAACTTGGCCGCACTGGCGCCCTGTCGGCGCTGTTCATCATCGCGCTGGTGATCGGCGTCGTGGTGGTCGTGGCGGTCGTGGTCTTCGTCGAGACCGCGCAGCGACGGATCGTCGTCCAGTATCCCAAGCGCCAGGTCGGCAACCGCATGTATGGCGGCGAGGCCTCTCATCTGCCGCTCAAGATCAATACGGCCGGCGTCATTCCGCCGATCTTCGCGTCGTCCCTGCTGCTGTTCCCGGCGACCATCGCGTCGTTCCAGGGGGCGGGGGAGCCGGGCTGGATCCAGTGGTTTTCGACCTATCTCGGACACGGGCAGCCGGCCTATCTGATCGCCTACGTCGGCTTGATCGTGTTCTTCTGCTTCTTCTATACGACTGTCGTGTTCAATCCGACTGACACGGCCGACAACCTGAAGAAGAATGGCGGCTTCATTCCCGGCATTCGTCCCGGCAAGAACACGGCCGAGTATCTCGAGTACATCCTGAACCGGCTGACGGTCATCGGTGCGCTCTATCTCTCGGCGGTCTGTATCCTGCCCGAGCTGCTGATCGCCCGGGGTGGCGTTCCCTTCTACTTCGGCGGCACCAGCCTTCTGATCGTGGTCTCGGTGACGCTCGACACGGTGACCCAGGTGCAGGCGCACCTGCTCGCCCACCAATACGAGGGCCTCATCAAGAAGGCCCGCCTGAGGGGCAAGGGCCGATGAACATCATTCTTCTGGGACCGCCGGGCGCCGGCAAGGGGACGCAGGCCCAGCGACTGCAGCAGGAGCGGGGGCTGATCCAGCTCTCGACCGGCGACATGCTGCGGGCAGCCGTCGCCTCCGGCAGCGAACTCGGCCAGAAGGCCAAGGGCATCATGGAGCGGGGCGAGCTGGTTCCCGACGAACTGATGGTCGGGCTGATCAAGGACCGGATCGCCCAGCCGGACTGCGCCAAGGGCTTCATTCTCGACGGTTTCCCGCGTACCGAGGCCCAGGCGAGGGCGCTCGACAAGATGCTGGCGGAGACTTCCCGGAAGCTCGACCGCGTGATCGAGATGGAAGTCGACGAGAAGGCACTGACCGAGCGAGTCGTCGGCCGGTTCTCCTGCGCCAAGTGCGGCGCCGGCTATCATGACACGTTCAAGCGGCCGAAGGTCGATGGGATTTGCGACGTCTGCGGATCGACCGATTTCACGCGCCGCAAGGATGATAATGCAGAGACCATGAAGACTCGCATGGCCGCCTACAGGGCTCAGACCGAGCCCTTATTGCCCTACTACAGCGCCCGAGGGGTGCTGCGGAAGGTCGACGGGATGGCCGCGATGGACGAGGTTTACCGCCAGATCACGGAGGTTCTGGCGGGGACTTGACAAGGGTGAGTTCCATTGACTCGGGGACGCGGATACCTATAATCGCGCGCTTTTCCGGGGCCAGCGGAACATGTGACGGGCGCGCGTGAGCGCGCCATAAGTCTTTGAAGGAGTTGGGACTTTGGCTCGTATAGCCGGTGTGAACATTCCGACCGCCAAGCGTGTCGTGATCGGACTTCAGTACATCCACGGGATCGGTGCGGCGAAAGCCAAAGAGATCTGTGGAAAAGTCGGGATCGAGGAGTCGCGCCGCGTTAACACGCTGAGCGACGACGAAGTCATCCGCATCCGCGAGACCATCGACCGCGACTATACGGTCGAGGGCGATCTGCGTCGCGAAGTGGCGATGAACATCAAGCGCCTGATGGATCTCGCCTGCTATCGCGGCCTGCGCCATCGTCGCGGGCTGCCGGTCCATGGCCAACGCACGCATACCAATGCGCGCACCCGCAAGGGGCCGGCCAAGCCGATCGCCGGCAAGAAAAAAGTGACGAAGTAAGAGGGGATCAGGTTCATGGCCAAAGCCGCTGCCACCGCCGCCGCGCGTCCCCGTCGCAAGGAACGCAAGAACATCATCGCGGGCGTCGCCCACGTGAACGCCTCGTTCAACAACACGATCGTGACGATCACCGACGCGCAGGGCAACGCCATTGCCTGGTCGTCCTCGGGCCAGCAGGGCTTCAAGGGCTCGCGCAAGTCGACCCCGTTCGCCGCGCAGATGGCCGCCGAAGGCGCCGGCCGCAAGGCGATGGAACACGGCATGCGCACGATCGAGATTCTGGTGCGTGGTCCGGGTTCGGGCCGCGAGTCGGCGCTGCGCGCGCTGCAGGCCGTTGGCCTCGCCGTGACGTCGATCCGCGACGTGACGCCGATCCCGCACAATGGTTGCCGCCCGCCGAAGCGTCGTCGCGTCTGATTTCGAGTAGAGGCGGCGCTTCGTGCGCCGCCCGCTCTTGAAGAATGTGTGGCGGGTCCTGCGGGGCTCGCATGAACCGGTCTAGAGGGGTAACCCACGTGCTTCAGAAGAACTGGCAGGACCTGATCAAGCCGGAGAAGCTTGTCACCGAAGCCGGCGTCGATGCCGGTCGCGTCGCGACCATCGTCGCCGAGCCGCTCGAGCGCGGTTTCGGTCTCACGCTCGGCAATGCGTTGCGTCGAGTCCTGTTGTCGTCGCTGCAGGGTGCCGCCGTCACGTCGATCAAGATCGACAACGTGCTGCATGAGTTCTCGTCGATCCCCGGTGTCCGCGAGGATGTGGTCGACATCGTGCTGAACATCAAGGCGATGGCCGTGAAGATGCAGGGCGACCGCCCGCAGCGTCTTTACCTCCGCGCCGTCGGCCCCGGCGAAGTCACTGCGGGCATGATCGAGTTGCCGGGCGATGTCCAGATCATGGACCCCAAGCATCTGATCTGCACGCTCGACGATGGCGCCTCGATCTCGATGGAATTGATGGTCGCCACCGGCAAGGGCTACATCCCGGCCTCGGCGAATCGTCCGGAAGATGCGCCGATCGGACTTATCCCGGTCGACTCGGTGTTCAGCCCGGTCAAGCGCGTCTCCTACAAGATCGAGAACAGCCGCGTCGGTCAGGTCACCGACTATGACCGCCTGTCGATGACGGTCGAGACCAACGGAACGACGATGCCAGCGGACGCCGTGGCGCTCGCCGCGCGCATCCTGCAGGACCAACTGCAGCTCTTCATCAACTTCGAGGAGCCGCGGGAAGTCCGCAGGGAAGAGCAGCAGGACGACTTCCCGTTCAACCGCAATCTGCTGCGCAAGGTCGACGAACTCGAACTTTCGGTCCGCTCGGCCAACTGCCTGAAGAACGACAACATCATCTACATCGGCGATCTGGTTCAGAAGACCGAGGCGGAGATGCTGCGCACGCCGAACTTCGGCCGCAAGTCGTTGAACGAGATCAAGGAAGTGCTGGCTGGCATGGGCCTTCACCTGGGAATGGAGATTCCCGGTTGGCCGCCGGACAACATCGAGGAAATGGCCAAGCGGCTGGAAGAGCCGTACTAGGCCGGCAGAAGGAAAGAAGTCATGCGTCACAATAATCGCGGCCGGAAGTTCCACCGCACGGCTGAGCATCGCAAGGCGATGTTCATGAATCTCGCGGGTGCTCTCATCAAGCACGAGCAGATCACCACCACGCTTCACAAGGCGAAGGACCTGCGTCCGATCGTCGAAAAGCTGGTGACCCTCGGCAAGCGTGGCGGCCTGCATGCGCGTCGCCAGGCGATCGGTTTCCTGCGCGATCCCTACGTGGCCGACAAGCTCTTCACGACGCTCGGACCGCGCTACTCCAAGCGCAACGGTGGCTACCTGCGCGTGCTGAAGGCGGGTTACCGTTTTGGCGACGCCGCCGAGATGGCCGTGATCGAGTTCGTCGAGCGCGACACCTCCGCCAAGGGCCAGGACAGTGGTCCCTCGGCCGACAAGGCGGAGCAGCAGGAAGCGGCGTAAGGCCTCTTTCTCTTTATCGAGTTCAAGGACGCCCGGTCGAAAGACCGGGCGTTTTTGCTGGGGGCGCGCCACTCCAGTGGCGCATCTTCTCTTTTCATGATCATCACGCGCCACTGGAGTGGCGCGCCCCCAGCGGAAGGCTAAGCTGGGGCATGACCTTCACCTTCCGGACAGCACTGCCTTCCGAGTGCGTCGACGCCGACAGTGTCCTGCGCGCGGCCTTCACGCCCTATCTCGCCAGGCTCGGGCGAGAGATTCCGGCCGATTATTACAAATGGCTACCGGCCTCGATCGAGCGCGGCGACGTCTTCGTGGCGGACGAGGACGGCCAGGTCGTGGGCGTCGCGGCCACCGAGCGGCGGGCGGCGGAACTCTTTCTCGACCGGCTGGCGGTCGATCCGTCGAAGCAGGGCTCGGGCCTTGGACGCTGGCTGCTCCAGCGACTGGACGAAGTCGCTCGTGAGCGGGGCGACCGCACCGTGTCGCTCATCACGGCCGAGATGATGGATCATCTCGTCAGGCTCTATGGCAGCCACGGCTTCGAAGTCGTTCATCGGGGCCTGCCCGACCACGGCAAGGACGCGCACATGCGCGTCCGTATGGTGAAGCGGCTGTAGCGAACTGCTTCAGAACTGCTCTTCGGCCAGCACGAACACCGTCCGCCCCGCCGCCTTGAGCGGCCCGAGCTGGGCCAGGGCCGGAGGGAGGATGACCTCGGCGTAGAAGCGGGCGGTCACCAGCTTGGCTTCCAGGAAGGCGGGATCGCCGTCGCGCTGGCCGAGGCGCGCCTGTGCGACCAGGGCGCTGCGGGCCAGCAGCCAGCCACCAAGGGCCGTGCCTGCGAGGCGCAGGAAGGGTACCGATCCGGCGAGCGCGTTCACCAGCTCGGCCTTGGCGGATTGGGCGACCCACTGCGTGGCGTCCTCCAGCGCGTCGGCCGCGGCCACGAGGCCGGTACGGATCGCTTCCAGGTCGTCGCCTGGGGCGGTCTTCATCTCCTCGGCCGTCGCCCGCATCTCGGCGACCAGCGCCAGCATGGTCTCGCCGCCATCCTTGGCGACCTTGCGGCCCACCAGGTCGCGCGCCTGGATGCCGTTGGTGCCCTCGTAGATCGGCAGGATGCGGGCGTCGCGCAGGTGCTGCGCCGCGCCGGTCTCCTCGATGAAGCCCATGCCGCCGTGGATCTGCACGCCGGTCGAGGCGATCTCGTTGCCGAGGTCGGTGAACCAAGCCTTCACGATCGGGATCAGCAGATCGACACGGTCCTGGATCTTGCGTCCTGCCGCCTTGTCGGGCTGCTTCAGCGCGCCGTCGATGCC
>JAGNNA010000047.1 GCA_017990895.1 Reyranella sp. | reverse complement strand
TCGAAGATCTCGATCGTTTCGAAGAACGGTGCGAGCGCCGCCGCGGCCGCAAGCCCCGCAATACCCACTCCCACGATGACGGCGCGTGCGCCCAGCCTGCCCTCGGTTATCATGCGGCAACAATAGACGGTGACGGGAGGTTTCCGGAAATGAAGTCGTTGACGCGACGGACCACAATCGCAGCCCTGCTGACGGCCCTGCCGGCGGGTGGCGCCTTGGCGCAAGCCGGCTACCCCGACAAGCCCATCCGGCTGGTGGTGCCTTTCGCACCCGGCGGCAATGCAGACCTCACGGGCCGCCTCTTCGCCGAAGCGTTGACCAAGCGGCTGGGCCAGCAGGTGATCGTCGAGAATCGCGGCGGTGCGGGCGGTGCGATCGGTGCCGAGGCGGTCGCCAAGTCACCCCCGGACGGCTATTCCCTCGTCCTCGGCTCGACCGGCACGTTCCTCGTGAGCCCGCGCATGACCGGCGGCAAACCACCCTACTCCCTTGCAAGCTTCGCACCGGTGGCGCTGCTCAGCACTTCGCCGATGGATTTCGTGATCAACGCCAACAATCCGATCAAGGACTGGCCGGCGATGCTCGCCTACTTGCGCGCCAATCCGGGCAAGGTCACGGTCGGGCATCCCGGCAACGGGAGCACCAATCACCTGGCCCTGCTGCAGTTGCAGAAGGCGCTCGACGTGCGATTCAACATCATCCCTTACAAGAGCAACGGACTGGCGCTGAACGATCTCCTCGCCGGTCAGATCGATGCAGTGATCGATCAGGTGCCGGCGTCGATCGGGCATATCCGAGGCGGGCGCCTGCGCGCCATCGTCGTGACGACGGCGCGCCGCGCCGGCCAGCTTCCCGATACGCCGACCCTGCAGGAGATGGGAGTCAAGGATTTCGCCGCCACGACTCCCATCATCCTGATGGCTCCGGCGGGCACGCCACCCGAGATCGTGGCTAAGCTGAACGAGGCGGTGGCGAACGCGCTTGCCGACCCCGCCGTCAAGGAGAAGCTGAACGGGCTCGGCGCCGAGACCGAGGCGCTGTCGCCGCAGCAGCTCACTCTCTTCCTGCAAAAGGAAGATGCAGCGATCGAGGAGCTGCAGAAGGGCGGCCTGTTGAAGTCCGAGTAGCCCTACTCGCGCCGAAGCCACGCCGACCGCATCGGACGCAGCACGGCGATACCCAGTAGGGCGGCAACGGCGTTCGCGCCGACAGCCAGCGCAAAGACGATCTGCCAGTCGCCGGTCGACCGGACCAGCGGATTCGCCAACGGCACCAGCAGGGCAGCGAATCCTTTGGCCGTATGCAGCATGCCGGCATTGGTCGTGGCGTAGCCCGAGCCGAAATAGTCGGTGCAGGTCGCGGGAAAGAGGCTCGCAACCTCGCCCCAGGCGAAGAAGACCAGGCTGACGAGCAGCACGAACATCATCGGCTCGTCGCCCCAGCGCGCAAAGGCCAGGATGCTGAAAGCGCCCAGAGCGAAGGCAAAGAACATCGTGCTCTCGCGGCCGACATAGTCGGAGAGCCAGCCGCAGAGCGGCCTCGCGATGCCGTTGGTCACGCGGTCGAAGGTCAGCGCGAAGGTCAGCGCCGGCAGGGTCAGGCCCAGCATGCTGACCGGCACGTCGGCGACCCCCAGGCTGCGAGCGATACCGGCGGGATTGGCCGTGAAGGTCAGCCCGGCCGCCGTCACCAGCAGCGACATCACGAACAGCACCCAGAACAGCGGCGACCGCAGCACCTCGCCCGGCGTGTGATCGTGCAGCGCATGCGGTAGGCGCTCCGGGATCGCCAGCGTCTCGGCGTCCGGCTTGCGCAGCGCCAGGGCCACAAGACAGACCAGCAGGCCCTTGCCGAGGCCGAACCATAGGAACGCGGCCTCGTAGCCGTGATGAGCGATCGTGTGGTGGATCGGGATGATGGTGAGCGCCGAGCCCATGCCATAACCTGCGACCGTCAACCCGGCCGCCAGCCCGCGGCGATTGGGAAACCATTTGAGCGCGTTGCCGATGCAGGTGCCATAGACGCAGCCCGCACCGATGCCGCCCAGCGCCGCGCCGAGATAGAGCAGCGGCAGGGAGTCCGCGACCGAGTTCAGGCTCCAGGCGATGGCGACCAGCGCTCCACCCGCAAGCGTGACCGGCAGGGGACCGAACCTGTCGACGAACCAGCCCTCGAACGGTACCAGCCAGGTCTCGCTGAGAATGAAGATCGTGAACGCGATCTGGATGGCGGCACGCCCCCACTCGTACTTCGCGTTGATCGGATGGACAAACAGCGTCCAGCCGTGCTGCAGGCTGGAGATCATCACCATGCAGACGATACCGACCAGAAGCTGGACCCAGCGGTTTCCGAGACGAACCCTCATCCGTGCCGATCCACCGACGGTCTAGCGAGGAATTGCAGTCGGATGCACATTGCGCGGCCAGTTTTCACTGGAAAGACGGCACGAGTTGCGATGCATTGGCATCGGACAAGCATATCGCGGACCGCATATGAGCCACCGCTTCTCTTCGATCCTCGTACTGTCCCTCACGGCTTCACTCAGTCTCGCGGCCGGACAGGTCGCGGCCCAGTCGGTACCAATGGCGGGCACTTGGGCCAACGATCACGGATCGGTCCTGGTCATCAGCTCGGTCGGCGCAGACGGGAGCGTCACCGGAACCTATTCCAGCAGTGCCCCGGGCTACAAATGCGCTGGTATCGCTTTTCCCATCGTCGGGTGGCTGGACGGCCCGCGCATCTCCTATATCGTCCGCTGAAAGAACGCTTCGGTCGATTGCGCTTCGATCACATCGTGGACTGGCTCCTTCAATGAAGGCCGGCTCGGGGTCGAGTGGGTCCTCGTCTATGAGGAGACTGGAGCGCCTCGACTTCGGGCCGGCTCCGATTCCTACACCCGCCGTTAGACTCGAGACTTGGCAACAGGTCTCGTCAGGATTTCCGCAATGTCACCGGGACATCCAGGGTCGTGCCCCGGGTATATCTGCCACTGAGACCGTCGCCCGAACGGCGCAGGACGTATCGCCCTCCCAGCGCCGCCTCGATGGTGAGTGTCCCGTCCGACACGGTGCCTTGATTTGTACGTTTCACGGAGTCGGCTTTCTCGCCGAACTTGGAGACGAAGCCCTGGGGTGCGAATTCCATCCTGCCCTCGACACGACCGTCGTCGCCGACAGAGACGACGACGAGCGTGGCTTCGCCGATTCCCGGGACATCGCCTTTCCACGTACCGATGAATGCCCCACCGGGCTGTTGAGCGACTGCGCCGGTGCTCAACACCGTCAGCAGACCCGCCATGAAGCCGCGACGCGACGGCCCGCAGATCCCGCGGACTGGCAAGCTCAGCCCCAGCTCAGGGTGATCGCGATGTCGCCCGGCATGCCGCCCGGATAGTCGATGATGTGATAGCGGATATGATAGCCGAGCGGGCGCAGATTGCGGTTCCAGTACTCGTAGATCTCCTTGGGAATGCCGGTCAGGGTCTTCTCCCAGCCCTCCTCCACCTGATTGATCGCGCGGCCCCCATCGGTGCAGATGTGGTTGGGAAAGCGCAGCACCTGGACGGAAGTCAGGCCGTTGGCCATCGCCCGCTCGATGATGATCGAGGCCTTCTCGCTCACCTGCTCGTCGGTCAGGCCGGACGGCGCAAGAAGGTGGTCGATGAAGGCCTTCTTCTCCGCTTCCGCCGCTTCCTGCGCCTTCAGCGCTGCCGAGGCCTTTGCGCCTTCCGCCTCGGCCATCTTCACATGCAGTTCCTTGACGCTCATCAGCTTGGACATTCTTCTCTCCTCGGATGGGGACGAAGGCTTTGTGCCTAGAATTTCTCCGCGACGTAGCGGCGATCGGCGATCGAAGAGTGGTCGTCGTACGCACGCTTGCTGGAACGCGACGGCAGCTTCGCCTTGGCGCGATCGACCCTCTTGTAGGGAATCTGCGACAGGACGTGGGCGATCACATTCAGCCGGGCGCGCTTCTTGTCGTCCGAGCGGACGATGTACCAGGGCGCGTAGTCGGTGTCGGTGTGCTTGAACATGAGGTCGCGCGCCCTGGAGTAGTCGTACCAGCGGGAATAGGACTCGATGTCCATTGGACTGAGTTTCCACTGCCTTACGGGATCATCGACGCGCGCCTTGAACCGTCGGTCCTGCTCCTCCTGCCCGACCTCGAGCCAGATCTTGATGAGGCGCAAGCCCCCCTCGATGATGAATTTCTCGAAGACCGGGCAGATGTCGAGGAAACGCTGGTGCTGCTCGGGTGTGCAGAACCCCATCACGTACTCGACGCCCGCGCGGTTGTACCAGCTGCGATCGAAGATCACGATCTCGCCGCCGGCCGGGAACCTCTCGACGTACCGCTGAATGTACATCTGGGTCTTGTCGCGGTCGGAGGGCGCCGGCAGGGCGACGACCCGGAACACGCGCGGGCTCACTTTCTCGGTCAGGGCCTTGATCGTGCCGCCCTTTCCCGCTGCGTCACGGCCCTCCAGCACGATGACCACACGCTCACCGGAAACCTTGATCCAGTCCTGGAGCCGGCAGAGTTCGACCTGCAGCTCGCGCAGCTCCTTCTCGTAGATCTTGCGCTTGAGCTTGTCGGAACCGGCGCCGTGTCCGCTCTTCTTCGGCATGTGCACCTCGGTAGGCATGAGAGAGTATACTACCCTCGATCACCCGCCGGCCCCTTGATTTTGGTCAATCGAAGCCTTGCCAACGGGCGGTGAACAAAAAAGCCGGGCGTTGCATGGACTGCAACGCCCGGCATCTTCGTGATTGTCGCCCAAACCGGCGACTGCCGCCTTAGCGGATGATCTTCACCGCGATCGCCGTCTGGTGCGTCCAGACGGTGTTGACGATATCGCCGGGCTTCAGGGTTGCCAGAGCCTGCTTGCCAGCCGCCGTCTGAATCGGCGGCATGGTGATAACCTCGCCGCTGTTGGGTGACGGCTCTTCCGGCTTGCCGTTCGAGGCATTGATTAGCCACAGGCCGCCATTCTCCGGGGTCACCTTGGTGACCATGCCGGACATGCTCCACATGCGGATCGGCTCGCGGGCGCCGGGAATACCGGTCAGCTGAGCACCCTTGTCCATCAAAGCCTTGGCCTGGGCGTCCGTCTGTGGCGACTTCTTCGCGATCATCACGTCGATATGGTCGAAATAGTTGCAGTCGACGATCATGCCTTCCCGCAGCGACGGGTAGTTGGTCACGAGGTCGGCCGCCCGCATCTTGATGCGGCCCATGTCTTCCCAGGTGATGTTGAGGATACGGCGTTCGGGATGGAGGCCGTCGATCTTGCCGCGCTTGAAGTTCTGGTAGTTGTTCGTGACCACGAACTCCTGCGCCAGAGCGGTCGTGGCCAGTGCGGCAACGCCGCCAGCGGCAAGCGCGCCGCCAGCAAGCAGCTTCAAGGCGTCGCGGCGGGATGAATACGTCATTGTCGGTCTCCCCTCGGTTGAAATCTCGGTATTCCCCCCCAAGCCAGCCCTGCCTGGGATTCACTGACCAGCACAAATAGCCTTGCTCACCGGACAATGCCTGTCCTTGATCGATATCAAACCATCCCGACGGGTGGGTTGTGAGGCCCCCCTAGCCTACGGCCCTAGCGCGACACCTTCCCTGCCTCGCGCAGCCGCTCGAAATCGAGGATCACGACTTCGCCGCTTTCCACGATGGCTATGATGCCACGCCCCTTGAGCTTGCCAATGGAACGGCTCACCGTTTCGATCGTCAGCCCGAGATAGTCGGCAATCTCGTGCCGGCCAAGATGCAACGTCAGCGGTTGGGCGGCCGATACACGCCGCTCAATATACAGGGCACTGATTTCCGCCAGGAAGTGAGCCACCCGTTCCGTCGACCGAAGCTGCCCGAGCACCAGAGAGAGCATGCCGGACTGCTTCAGCGCGCTCGACAGCGCCTCAGCCAGCGCCGCGGCAAGGTCGGGATGCTGAGCGACGTAGGCGTCGAATTTGCGGCGATCGAAGGCGCAGGCCTCGACGTCCGTCAGCGCCTCGCCTTCGAACGCATAAGCACCGTCCTTTTCGAGATAGCCGACACAGTCACCTGGCGCGCGCAGGGCGTTAATCTGCCGCCGACCATCGCTCAGCGTGTGGGATACTGCCACGATCCCCTTTCGGATCTTGAAGAAGGCGCCCATGGGATCGCCTGCCCGGAAGATCGTTTCCTGCTTCTTCCACCGCCGGATCCCTCCGAGCGACAGCAAATGCTGCAACCGCGCGTCATCCAGGGGCTTGCAAAGATTGAAATTCCTCCCGATGCATGAATCACAGGGCAGGCTGAGGAGAACCTTCAGCGGGTGCGGCACTCCGGACCCGGGCGATTTATGAGCAGTTGCACCATTGCGCACTATGCAACGCTAGCATGCCAGCCATGTTTACAACAACCGCTTCACTTGTCTTCTCCATATTTCGACAGGCGGTATTTGTGGCAAAATCGCCAACGCCCGACGCAGGACGTCGAAAATGACGGCGGTCGACCAGCCGAACATGAGCACTCCGCACATCGCAGTCGTCGGGCCGAGCAGACGCCACCGCTCGACAGGCACCACGTCGCCGTAGCCAAGCGTCGTGTAATTCACGAAGGCGAAGTAGAGAACGTCCGCACCGGGAGGTGCGGCCCCGACCATTCCGTAAGTCACTGCCCAGACCAGAACCTCGACGCCGTGGGCCATCATCAGAACCGAGACCGTTGCGACCATGATCGCGACCAGCAGCATGGAGGGGCCCAGACTAGAGGCCCCGGCGGCGTGCTGCGCCACCCACACCAGAACCAGCATGACGAGGGCATGGATCGCAATGTTGCAGATGCAGGCGGCCGCCCCCACGACGAACTGCAGCAACATGGCCCGCCTACGCCGGAATCGCGAACACGGTAATCGCCATGACGAGGTAGACGGCAATGAGCTGCACGCCAGTGAACCAGGTGGACTTGCCGTCGAGCAGCGGGATCGAGGCGACGAAGGTGGCGGCGAGAACGAGGAACACCTCGACCCCGGAGAAGGCCAGGCTGAGTGGCTCCGGCGCCACCACGAGGCTGAGCAGCACCAGCAGCGGCGCGACGAACAGGGCAATCTGCGTGCTGCTGCCGATGGCGATGCCGATCGCCATCTCCATGCGGTTGCGCATGGCGACCAGCACGGCGGTACTGTGTTCAGCCGCGTTGCCGACCACGGCGACCACCACGATGCCGACGAACAGCTGGGAAAGGCCCAGGGCGGCGGAAGCATGCTCGACGGTGCCGACCAGGATCTCGCTCATCCACACGATCAGCAGCGTGACGACCACCATTACGCCGACTGTCAGCGAGACCGGCCAGCTCGTTCCATGTGTCTCCCCTTCAGCCGCCGCATCCTCGCCGCGGAAGAGATCGGCATGGGTGCGCAAAAGGAACAGGAGGCCGAGCGCATATACGACCAGCAGCACCGCCGACACCACGACACTGAACGCGACGGAGCGGCTCGCCATTTCACCAGAACCGGTGGCTGCGAAGACCGACGGTACCAGGATCGCGATAGCGGCCAGCGCCATCATGCCGATCTGCGTACGCACACCGATGGTGGCGACGCTCTGGATCTTGTAACGCAGGCCGCCGGCCAGGAACGCCGCCCCCAGCACCAGCAACAGATTTCCGATGATCGAGCCGGTCAGTGACGCCTTGACGACGTCGAGCATGCCGGCACGCAGCGCCACCAGGGCGATGCAGGCCAGTCCGAAGACCAGGAGGGGAGACTCAGGCCGCGCATGATGCATCCAGGCGGCAATCGGCACGGCGAACAGCAGCCAGGACAGCGGCGCCTCGGCCAGCACGCGACGTACCGTCTTCATGGCCTGGCTCCGATTGAGTCGTCAGCGCTTTGGCAGCCGGCGCAACTCCGCAGAGACCGCCCGATCGATCACCGAGAAGAGATAGGCATCTGGGGAAAGCGTGCAGCCGCCACGAACGAGGCTGGCGAGCTGGACGCCCATCTCACCATCGGGAATCGTGACACCGCGATGCCGCGCGGCATGTTCGGCGAGGAAGATTGTCAGGGCGATGCGCTGGTCTGGCGGCAGGATATGGGCTTCGCGGCAGGTGACGTAGGCAGCTCTTTCGAAGCTGAGACTTGAGGTCTGGGCGAGAGCGGCTGAAGCCCCGGCGGTCACAATGCCGAGCGCGGCCAGAGCGGCGAGCGTCCTGTTCGTCATGCGGCGTCCTCCGAGTTCAGTTCTTGTTGCCGATGGCCGTGCCGCCGATATAGCCGACCGCACCACCGATCAGGCCGGCACCGACGACCTGTCCGAAGCTGCCACCGGAGACCATGCCGATGCCGGTGCCGAGGGCCGCTCCCGTGACCGCGCCCTTCTGGCCCGGCGACATGTTCTCGAACTGGTCGCAGCCGCAGGTCATGCCCGCCATGGCAATCAACAAAACGATCGTACGCATAGCGATCTCTCCCCTCGTGTCATCATTGTGACCGGTCCTGCACAAAGCCGTGTTGACCTAAGTCAAGGTGGCGTCATGTCCGCCTTCTGCCAGCTTTGGTCGGGATTGAAGACGTTGATCGCGGCAGCCTTCTGTGCCGTCTCCTCACCCAGGTCCTTCTCATAGACGTCGCTGTCGTTGCTGATCATGAACGTCATCACGCCGGTCTCGCCATAGCGCACGGGCCAGGCGATGACGGCGAAGCCGCCGCGCATGCGGTCGCGGATCAGATAGTCGCGAGCGCCGCCCGGCGCATCGGGCCCCTGGCTGTAGAGCAGCCGGAAGCGGTAGCCGTAGTAGCCGTCGCGCTCGACCTCTCCCGGTTGGGCTTTGGCGAGCAGCGGGCCCAGAGGACTTGGCGGCTCGCCCGGTTTCGTCTCCCAATAGAGGCCGTTCTTCAATCCAGGGGAGCTCAGGATGCGTCGCGCATAGACCGGTACGCCGAGCTTCATCGGATCGAGGGCAGCGTAGTCGTGTTGCGCATCCACGATCGCCAGCAGGGTCTGGATGACGGCCAGCTCGTTGCGGCCGATGAGGCGCGCTGCCAGCTCGGCGCGGCCGGCCTCGACGTCGTAGCGCCACGCATCGCCCTGCTTCACGATCGGAATGGGAGAGACCCAGCCCGTCGTGCCGGCACCGATCAGCGCCTTGTCAGGCGTCTCCTGGATGATTTTGTGACTCTCGTCCCAGGCCTTCAGGAAATTTGCCCGCACCTCGTCGTCCTGCCAGTCGCTGCCGGGGATCAGCATGTGCCAGTCGATGCCGAGGATGGCCGTGATCGCCTTATCGTCCTGCTTGCGAATGGCGTCGGTAAGGGCATCGGCGGCTGCTTCGGGCGTCGGGAATCCCTTAAGCTGCGGCGCCTGTTGAACCTGGGATAGTGCCGGCACCGGTGTCGGCGTCTGCGCCAGGGATGCGCCCAGCAGGCCCGCATACAATGCGAGCGCTGCGACGAGCCGGGAAACCAGTTTCGTCATCGCCGACCTCCTCCGCCGCCGCCGCGTGCGCCACCACCACCACCACCACCACCACCGCCCGGACGGCCACCGCCGCCGCCACCGCGCGCGCCTCCACCTCCACTGGCGCCGGGGCGAGGACCACCGCTTCGCTGCTGCTGCGCGCGTCCGCGCTGCGCTTCACGATTCACGGCACCGCCGCGATCGACGCCCCCCAAGGCGCCGCCGGGACGCTGTCCACTCCCGCTGCCGCCTGGACGCTGGGCCGGTCGCTGCACGTTGCCCGCCCCTGCACCAGGACGCTGGACGCCTCCCCCTCCCGCACCCGGACGATTGGCGCCCGCACCACCTGCCGGACCCTGAGCCGGACGCTGGATCTGTCCCCTGAACTGTTCGCGCTGCTCCGCGCCCGGCCGGTTCTGACCGAACTGCTGGCGGGTCGCCGGATCGCGATAGGCGACGCCGCGCCGGTGATCGACCTGGTGCTGCCAGCGGCCGCCGTCGCCGATGGTGTTGCGATTGAAATTGCGGTCGATGTTCACGGCGCGATTGACGTTCACCGTCGTGTAGCTGTTGCCCCAGCCACCGCCGCCATAGCCCCAGCGCCACCCGCCGAACAGGGCGCCCGCCGCCGCGATGCCGGCCCCCCACATGAGGCCGCGCATCAGCGCTCCCCCAAGCGGCCAGGTGGTCGGCGGATAAGCCGGCTCTGACCAGGTGCCGTAGGCGGTGTTGGGATCGTAGGTCGGGACGTAGACGACCTGCGGGCTGGACTGCGCGATGGCGTAGACGGTCTCGCTGCCCTGCGTCTCGGTGGACACGGTGTATTGTGGACCGGCGCCGGTCTTCAGCGTGCCCGCCGCGGCAGCCTTGGCACGAAGCCGCTGGATAGAGGCCGCGACATCGGCCTGCTGGCCCAGCAAGGCGTCGCCCAGCTTCTGCGTCCAGTCGAGATGTTCGTTCATCTGCTTCAGGACGGACGGGAAGGCGACAAGCGACTTCACGCTGACGTCCCAAGTCTTGTCGGCCACTGCGGCGACGGCGGCATCGCCCGTTGGCCCGGGATTGGCCTGCTGCCAGCGCGCGGCCTCGACGATCTCGAGCGGATAGGTCGCGGCCATCAGCACCTGCGACAGCAGCGCATCGTCATAGAGCGCGATCGGCGCCAGGATCTGGTCGAGCTCGGCCGGCGAGAAGGGCTTCTTCTGCGGCGGCGCGGACGCGGGTGTGGGCGTCGGCGTCTGAGCCAGGGCCGGCAGCGAGACCGCCGTCATCGCCGCCGCCAGCGACAGGAATAGCAAGCCGCGCCGCCGGCACGGGCGTCCCGGCCGATCGCCCGCAGACTCACCTGAATTCCGCTTCATCGTCCCCTCCGATCAGGACTCACCCTGTGCCCCCCGGCCCGCCGCGCATTGACATTGATCAAGGTTACCACAGGATGAGACCCCCACTCCGGTGCGGAAGGGGAAGCCATGAACCTGCGGCTTCCAATGCGTGTGAGCCGCTCCCTTCCCTTCGACGACGCCTGCTGTTCACTTGATTAAGGTCAATGACGCAGCGCAGCATAAAAGGGATGAAGGGCCGACCTCCAGGAACCCCGAGAGTGCCACCATGGCAGACCGACCAAGTCTGAATTTCTTCCAGGAATACTGGATCGACGCCTGGCAGCGGTCGATCCTGTCGCTTGATATCCTGCGAGAGCGCGGAAACATCTTCGTCGCACGCGCAGACGAGAATGCGCCGCATGTGCTGGGCTTCGCCTTCGACGTGGTGCTCGACGGGCGCACCCTGCCTCGGCCGGTAAACTACGTTCTCGTCAGCGTGACCCCTCCCGAGGGCACAGTCATCGACCCGGCGAAACCACCCTATGTGGTGGTCGATCCTCGTGCAGGCCACGGGCCCGGCATCGGCGGCATGAAGCAGGAGAGCGAGATCGGCGTCGCCCTCGCCGCCGGCCATGCCTGCTACTTCGTGGGCTTCCTCGCCAAGCCGATGCCGGACCAGACGATCGCCGATGTCTGCGCCGCAGAGGCGGCCTTCCTCGAAGCCGTCGCGGCACGCCACCCCGAAGCGGAGAGCAAGCCGGTCGTCGTCGGTAACTGCCAGGCCGGCTGGCAGATCATGATGACTGCCGCCCTCCGGCCCGACCTGTTCGGCCCCATCCTGCTGGCGGGCTCGCCCCTCTCCTACTGGGCGGGTGTCCGCGGCCGCAATCCGATGCGGTATCTCGGCGGCACGCTGGGCGGCACATGGCTCACCGCGCTCGCGGGGGATCTCGGCAACGGCACGTTCGATGGCGCCAATCTCGTCGCCAATTTCGAGTCTCTCAACCCGGCGAACACCTACTGGGAGAAGCCCTACAACCTCTATTCGAAGGCGGATACCGAGGCGGCCCGCTTCCTGGACTTCGAGACCTGGTGGGGCAGCCCGGTGACCCTGAACGCCGGCGAGATGCAATGGATCGCCGACAATCTGTTCGTCGGCAACAAACTCACCTCGGGCGAGATCCGGACCTCCGACGGCACCCGGGTCGACCTGCGCAACATTCGCTCGCCGATCATCGTGCTGTGCTCATGGGGAGACAACATCACGCCACCGCAGCAGGCGCTGGGCTGGGTGACCGACCTCTACGATCACGAGGACGAGATCGTCGCCAACGGCCAGACCATCGTCTACACGCTGCACCAGACGATCGGCCACCTCGGCATCTTCGTGTCGAGCAAGGTAGCGACCAAGGAGCATGCCCAGTTCGCCTCCTGCATGGAGATGATCGACCTTCTGCCGCCCGGCCTCTACGAGGCGGTCATCACCGAGATCGACGATACGACCGTCAACCCCGGCCTGATCAGCGGCAATCACCTCTTCCGGCTGGAAGCGCGCACGCTCGACGACATCCGCGCCCTCGGCGCGAACAGCGAAGAGGACGAGCGTCGGTTCGCCACCGCGGCGCGTGTTTCCGACATCAACACCGGCCTGTACCGGACGTTTGCCCAGCCGGTCGTCCGGGCGATGGTCAGCGAGCCGGCGGCAGAACTGCTGCGCGAGACCCATCCGCACCGGATGCGGTTCGCCGCCTTCTCCGACCGCAATCCCTTCATGGCAACGGTGAAGCCGCTGGCCGATGCCATCCGCGCCGACCGCAGGCCCGTCTCGCCCGACAACCCGCTGCTCACGATGGAGAAGGTCGCCTCGACCTGGATCTCGACCTGCTGGGAGAGCTACCGTCTGGCCCGCGACACCATGACGGAAGCGATGTTCCTTGGGACCTACGGCTCGCCCGCTCTCCAGGCGATGGTCGGGCTCGCGGCCGCAGAAACACCAGCACCGCCGCATCCGGACAGCGCCCGGGAAGCCATCGCCATGGCGTGGCGCGCGGAGCTGGACAAGAAGTTCGAGGTCGGCGGCTTGGTCGAGGCCGTGATCCGTTCCATCATATACGTACGCCGGCCGCAAAGGAGCGCCGACGAGCGTGGATTTTCTGTGCTGCAGGCGGTGCGGCGGATGCAGCCTGCGAATCGGCGCCTCACCTTCGGCGAGCTGAAGACGCTGTTTCGCGAACAGTATCTGCTGCTGTATCTCGACGAGGAGCGGGCGGTCCGGGCGATGCCACGCCTGTTGCCTGACGATCCGGAACAGAGGTCACAGGGATGGCAGGTCGTCGAGCAGGTGCTCCAGGCGTCGGGTGACCTGCCGCCGGAAGGAAACGATCGCATCGCCCGCCTTCGCCAGCTCTTCGCAGCAACACGGCCATAGCAAGGACTTCGAGAGAGGATTTGACGTGACAGCAACCACGGCGCGGCCGCATGAGAAATACGACCGGCTGATCGCCGTCGCTCGCACGCATTCCCCGATGGTCACCGCCATCGTCCATCCCTGCGATACGGTGTCCCTCGAGAGTGCGGTGCTGGCCGCCAGCAGCGGTCTCCTGAAGCCCATCCTCGTCGGGCCGCCCGCGCGCGTCCTCGACGTCGCACGCAAGGCGTCCCTGGACATCGGCGCTTTCGAGATCGTGGACTCGAAGCACAGCCACGATTCGGCTGCCAAGGCGGTCGAACTCGTGCGCTGCGGGCGCGTCGAGGCGCTGATGAAGGGCAGTCTGCATACGGACGAACTGATGGGTGCTGTCGTCTCCCGGACGGACGGGATCCGGACCGCACGCCGCATCAGCCACTGCTTTGTCATGGACGTACCCGGCCACGACCAGGCGCTCATCATCTCCGACGCTGCCGTGAACATCGCGCCGGCGCTGGAGGACAAGGTCGACATCGTGCAGAACGCCATCGACCTCGCCCAGGCACTCGACATCGCCGAGCCGCGGGTCGCGATCCTGAGCGCGATGGAGACGGTCAACGCGAAGGTCGCCTCGACGATCGATGCCGCGGCGCTGTGCAAGATGGCGGAGCGCGGCCAGATCAGGGGCGGAATCCTCGACGGGCCTCTGGCGCTCGACAATGCGATCAACGTCGAGGCCGCCGCGATCAAGAACATCGTCTCTCCCGTGGCGGGCCGGGCCGACGTGCTGATCGTGCCGGACCTCGAGGCCGGCAACATGCTGGCCAAGAGCCTGACCTTCCTGGCCGGTGCCGACGCGGCCGGTATCGTCCTCGGCGCTCGTGTGCCGATCATCCTGACGAGTCGGGCCGATTCGGTGACGACGCGCCTGGCGTCCTGTGCCGTGGCCTGCCTGGTCGCCGCGGCGCGGCGGGCCAATGCGGCCATCGCGATCCCCTGAGGAACCATGAACGAACAAATCCGTCCCATCCTGGCCGGCAAGAAGGCCCTGGTCGTCGGCATCGCCAACGACCAGTCCATCGCCTACGGCTGCGCGAAAGCTTTTCGCGAGGCGGGAGCCGATCTCGCGATCACCTGGCTCAACGAAAAAGCGCGCCCCCATGTCGAGCCCCTCGCCCGCGAACTCGAGGCGCCGATAACCGGTGCCCTGAACGTCGCCGAACCCGGCCAGCTTGAAGCCGTGTTCGAGCAGATCGCCCGGAGATGGGGCCAGATCGACATTCTCGTCCATTCGATCGCCTTCGCCCCGATGGCCGACCTGCAGGGCGGCCTGCTCGACTGCTCGGCCGAAGGCTTCGCCAAGGCGATGGACATCTCCTGCCACTCCTTCATCCGCATGGCGCGCCTCGCCGCTCCGCTGATGAAGGACGGTGGCACGATGTTCGCGATGAGCTACTACGGCGCCAATCGCGTCGTGCCGAACTACAACGTCATGGGACCGGTAAAGGCCGCCCTCGAAGCCTCCTGCCGCTATCTCGCCTACGAGCTTGGCCCACAGCGCATCCGCGTCCATGCGATCTCGCCGGGCCCCCTGAAGACCCGCGCCGCGTCGGGCCTCAAGGATTTCGAACTGCTGCTCAACGAAGCGGCTCGCAAGGCGCCGCTGGGCGAGCTCGTGGACATCATGGACGTCGGCTACACCTGCGCCTATCTCGCCACGCCGTACGCGCACCGCGTGACCGGCGGCACCGTCTATGTCGACGGCGGCACGAACATCGTCGCCTGAGAGAGACGGAAATGGACAAGACCGGCTGCATCGCCGTCCTCAACGCCGGCTCGTCGAGCATCAAGTTCGCCCTCTACGACGCCCACGACGACGGCCCGGAACTCTTCCACGGTCAGGTCGAGGGGCTCGGCACCCGCCCTCGCCTGCAGATGTACGCGGCGGATGGCACCCAGGTGGCGGCGCGGGACTGGCCGGACAGCGGGCTCGGTCATGGCGCGGCCACGGCCGAGATCCTGTCGATGGGACGCGACCTGCTGGCGGGTCGGCCGGTGCTGGCGTTCGGCCACCGCGTCGTGCACGGTGGCACCGCCTACGCAGCGCCGACCCGGATCGACGCCGCCGTCATGACCGAACTCGCGACGCTCGTCCCGCTGGCGCCGCTGCACCAGCCGCACAATCTCGCGCCGATCGCCGCCATCCTCGAAGCCGCCCCGAACCTGCCGCAGATCGCCTGTTTCGACACCGCCTTCCATCGCAGCCAGCCGGCCCTCGCCCAGCAATTCGCCCTTCCGCGCGCGCTGACCGCCGAGGGCGTGCGGCGCTATGGGTTCCATGGCCTGTCCTACGACTATGTGGTGACCCACCTGCGGGAGAACGAACCGGCTTTGGTCGGATCCCGGCTGATCGTGGCCCATCTCGGCAACGGCGCCAGCCTGTGCGCCGTCCTCGACGGGCGAAGCGTCGCCAGCACCATGGGCTTCACGGCGGTCGACGGGCTGATGATGGGAACCCGCACCGGCGCCGTCGATCCGGGCGTGCTCCTGTACCTGCTGGAAGAGCGCGGCTACGACGCCAAGGGCATCGAGGACCTGCTCTACCGCAAGTCCGGCCTGCTGGGCGTCTCCGGCATCTCGTCCGACATGCGCACGCTGCGCGCCTCGGCGGCGCCCGAAGCGCGCGAGGCCATCGACCTGTTCGTCTACCGCATCGTCCGCGAGATCGGCTCGCTGGCGGCGGCGCTGGGCGGCGTCGACGGCCTCGTCTTCACCGCCGGCATCGGCGAGCGTGATCCCGCCACACGGGCCGAGATCGCCGCCGGTTGCGCCTGGCTGGGACTGACACTCGATCCCACTCTCAACGCCGGCGGCCTGGGTCGCATCAGCGCGGAAGGATCGCCTGTCTCGGCCTGGGTCGTGCCGACCGACGAACAACGCATGATTGCGCGCTACACGCGAGCCGCCTTGCGGGGCTGAGATTGGGAGTGGCGCTTGGGAGTGGTCAGCTGAGAGCGCTTTCGATTCTCGCACGGCGCTCCGCTACCGACGCCACCCTTCCGATGGCTGTTGAACACGCCCAGCGGGCTGTTGAGAACGGCCCTCCAGAGGTACAGTCACGTAATATTATTGCGTCAACGGTCGCCGCGACACGGGATTCAGGAGGTGCGACACTCGCTTCGTTTGTTTCGTTTATTTCATTCGTTTCATTTAATCGCCATGACGCCGGCCTTATGACGGCCTGCTAGGCCGGAATACCGACAAGCGCAAATCCCCTGCGGAAAGTCGAGACATGTGCGGCCGTTTGGAAGGGGAACGCACGGAAGAAGTCGGCGACACGGTAACTCGGACGGCTTTCGCGCAACCTGCGTGCGTGCTTGGCGGCGACCGTATTGTCGCCAGCGAGCGCACTGCACATCGAGGCGATCGCGACGATGTGGAAATGCGCGTTGGGGTGCGCAGCCGCCAGTCCGCCCAGCCTGGCCGCCTTCGCATACTGTCCCGTCGTCGCGCTGTTGAACGCATGTGTAGCGAGCATGGCGAAGCGCATCGGATCTAGCGGACTGAGCCGTTGTGCGTTCTCGATGCACTCGTCGCTGGACGCGGTGGAGCCGATCATCGATCGGGCGAAGCCGACTGAATACTGACCGATCGCAAAACTGGGATTGAGGGACGTCGCGACCTCGAATGCCTCGAGCGCAGCCCCGACCTCGTTGCGCAGCATCAGAGCCCGGCCGAAAGCCCAGTGCCCCTGAGGATCCAGTGGATCGAGCGACAGACAGCTTTGCGCGAAATCGATGGCGCGGGCTATGTGGGCCTCACGGTCGGCCCCGAGATCCAGGAAGGCCCGCTGGCGGTACACGAACGAGAGGCCCGCCAGGACACGGGCCGCTCCGGGATCGAGCCTTGCGGCCAGCCGCAGGAACTCCTCCGCACGGTCGTAGTCGCTGACCGTGTGGCGATCGAGATGCCAGCAGGGGCGATAGTAGGCGCTCCAGGCGTCCAGGCTGGCCACCGGCTTCGATAGGGCCCGCCTGCGCTGCGCATCCTCGATCGTGACGTGAACGCGGCTGACGACCAGGCTCGCGATCTCACTCTGCAGGACGAAGATGTCCTCGACTCGACGGTCGAACGACTTCGCCCAAACTTCAAACGGCCCCGTTGTATCGGCCAAACACATGTTGAGGCGAATCCGCTTGCCGTCCTGGCGCAAGTGACCCGACAGGACATACCGGACGCCGATCGTGCGGGCGATCTCCGCCGGATCGCGGCTCTTGAGCGCGAAGGTCGTACCTCTCCCGATGACGAAGAGGCAGCGGGTCTGCCCAAGGCCAGTGATTATGTCCTGCACGAATCCGTCAGCAACCACGGCCGCACCGTCTGTTCCGCCGGAGACCTCAAGCGGAAGGACCGCAATCGACAGCTCGCCCGCCGGTTGTACGACCGGATGGACAGGAGTGTCATTCGGCGAAATCCGACTGCTCTCGACCAGCGGCCCAACCCAGCGGAAGCCCCGACGGTGGACGGTGCGAACCATGCGTTGGGTCTTGCCACTATCATCCAGCGCTTTCCGCAGCGCCTTCACACAGGTCGAAAGCGAGGCATCGGAGACGGCCCGGCCGGCCCATACCTTGTCGACGATTTCGTTGCGGGAAACGACACGAGTACGATTCTCGATCAACAGCATCAGCAGATCGAACACCTTCGGCTCGACAGCGAGACGCTCACCCGCACGCCTGACCTCCCGAGTCGCGGTGTCGATGGTGCAGGGACCGACAGAGAGCAACATGCATTGGCCCGGGCGACGGAGTTCAGGTGAACCCTAAGCTAGAGACGCTTTTTCAGAGAATCATCAGCTTTCCATCAAGCAAGTTACAACTGTGCCCGGTAGCCTTCAAGCGTTCGCACCCGAGACGCGATGGAGGTCGTCCCATGCAGTCTTCGCGCGCCCGGTCCCCACTCCGACCGCCGCAAGTCTGGGTCCTCCTGCTCTGCGGCGGCATCGTCGTCGGGTTGACGGCCGGCATGAGGCAGGTGACCGGCCTATACGTGCCGCCGGTCCGCCTGGCTCTCGACATCGGCATCGAGCCGTTCTCGACGGCGCTGGCAATCGCGAACCTTTCGTGGGGCGTGAGCGCAATCGGCGCGGGCGCAATGGCAAGCGGAATCGGAACCTTCGTCGTCCTCCCATATCTCCATCTCTTCATGGAGGCCTTCGGCTGGCGTGGAAGCATCCTTGCGGTCATCGCGACGCTGGGAGCGGGCCTGCCGCTTGTTTGGCTGCTGATCATCCAGGACCAGGGGGCTCCTGAGGTCTCGCAGCGTCCGCAACCGTTGAAGGAAGCATTGGCCGAGGCCTTCGGCCTGTCGAGCTACTGGCTGCTGATGGCGGCCTTCTTCATCTGCGGCTTTCACGTCGCCTTCTATGCCGTGCACTTGCCCGCCTACGCCGCGAGCCTTGGCTTCGGCAGCTGGGTCGGCGTCGCATCCCTGGCGGCTGTCGGCGCCGCCAATATCCTGGGGACCTACCTTGCTGGGCAATCTGCGCGATATGTCCAGCAACGCAGAACCCTCAGCGCGATCTATCTGGGCCGCAGCTTCGTCTTTCTGGGTTTCCTCTTCCTGCCGCTCGACAGCGTCATCCTCATCGTCCTGAGCGCGCTCCTCGGCTTCTTCTGGCTGGCGACCATGCCACTCACCAATAGTCTGGTGGCGGTATTCTTCGGCCCCGTCTGGCTCTCCACCCTGTCCGGCCTCGTGTTTCTCGCACACCAGATCGGCGCATTCTTCGGCGTGTGGCTGGCCGGCGTGCTGTTCGACGCGACCCGATCATACGATGTGATGTGGTGGGTCTCGGCCGCGCTTGGCGGCATTGCCGCCGCAGTGGCTTGGCCGATCCGCGAGGAACCGGTCGCACGGCTTCGCGAAGTGGGGACGTAAAGACATGCCCGAGATCGACTTCCACGGAGTCCGCGGCTGCTACACGAGCTGGGGCCAAGGCGACCCCACGCTGTTCCTCCATTCCGGAGCCAGCTCGGGTCGCCAGTGGCAGAAGGTCGTGGAGCATCTCGCGTCCCCACGTCTATCGATCGCACCAGACTTCCTCGGATTCGGCGATAGCGATCCTTGGCCAGAATCCGGCAAGTTGACGCATGACCTGCAGGCCGCCCTGGCGCTTCGGGTGTTGGATGCTCATGCCGAAGGTGCGGCCGATGTCGTGGGCCATTCTTACGGCGGCGCGGCGGCAGTTCGATTGGCGGTGAACCATCCGGGTCGCGTACGGTCGCTCGTCCTCATTGAGCCCGTCGTTCATCACGTTCTCGAAGAGAGCGGCGATCCACTCTTTTCCGAGAGCATAAGGGTAGCTCAAGCCTTCATCGCCAGCGTCGAGC
>JAGNNA010000350.1 GCA_017990895.1 Reyranella sp. | reverse complement strand
ACGCAATCTACAGCGCTATCGCCGCCCTATTGCCTACCGTCCAGCCCGCAGAGTGCGCCAACTATTTCGCAAAAGCAGGATACGCTCGAACCTAGAGTCTTCCCGCTCTAGAGTCGGCGCGCCGGCGAACTGGTGTTCAGGTGTTGTGCGCCCGGTTGAGCCGTTCGAAGCCTTCGGCCAGATCAGTCTTCAGGTCCTCAACGTCTTCCAGGCCGATATGCACGCGCAGGAGCTGCTTGCCCTCGGGCCACGGCACGGCGGTGCGGTACTGGTCGGGGTGTGCGGGGATCATCAGGCTCTCGTAGCCGCCCCAGCTCGCGCCCATGCCGAAGATGTCCATGCCGTCCAGCATGGCGGCCACCGCCGGGCGCTTGATCCCGTCGCGCAGGGTAAAGGAGAACAGGCCCGACGAACCCTTGAACTGCTTCTTCCAGTTCTCGTGGCCAGGGCAGTCGGGCAGGGCAGGGTGCAGCACCTTGTCGACCTCGGGGCGGGTCTTCAGCCAGTTGGCGATCTCGAGGCCGCTCTTCTCGTGGTGGCGCAGGCGCAGGCCCATGGTGCGCAGGCCGCGCAGGGCGAGGTAGCAATCGTCGGGGGCGGCGTGGAAGCCGAACGACTGGCAGGCGGTCTTCGCCGTCTCGAACATCTCGCGCGTGGCGCAGGAGATGATGCCCATCATCGCATCCGAATGGCCGACGATGTACTTGGTGCCGGCGTGGATGGAGATGTCGCAGCCGTGGTCGAACGGCTTGAAGTAGAGCGGCGTCGCCCAGGTATTGTCGATCATCACGGCGGCGCCGGCCTTCTTGGCGACGGCGGCCATGCCGGCGACGTCCTGGACCTCGAAGGTCTGCGAGCCCGGTGCCTCGAGATAGAGGACCTTGGTGTTCGGCCGCATCAGCTTGGCGATGCCCTCGGCGCCAATCATCGGGTCGAAGTAGGTGGTCTCGACACCGAAGCCCTTCAGCGTCGTATTGGCGAAGCGGCGCGCCGGACCGTAGGCATTGTCGGTCACCAGCATGTGGTCGCCGGTCTTCAGGAAGCCCACGATGGCGCCGGTGACGGCAGCCAGTCCCGACTGCACGGCGATGGAGCGGTGAGCACCTTCGATGGCGGCGACGGCGTCTTCCAGCGCCTTCTGCGTCGGCGTGCCGTTGCGTCCGTAGCCGAAGCCCTCGAATGGAATGCGGTTCTCGAACTTGTCCATCGTCGGCGAGAGGATCGTCGACGCGTGATAGACCGGCGGATTGACGATGCCGAAATTGCTGTCGGGATCGCGGCCGGAAACGGCGAGGACGGTGTCGGGGCGGGTATAAGTTTTCTTGGAGGTCATGACTCGACTATGGCAAGGCGTTGCGGGGAGATCAGGGTCCGGTGACGATCGGCGTGTCGGCGCGGCCGCCCCATTCGGTCCACGACCCGTCGTAGACCGCGGCCTCGGGGGCGCCGGTGAGATAGAGGGCGAGCGCGATGACGCAGGCGGTGACGCCGGAGCCACAGCTCGCGGTCACCTTCTTCGACGGATCGATGCCGGAAGCGGCGATACGGGCAGCGAGCTTGTCGGCCGGCAGCATCGTGCCGGTCGCGGGGTCGAGCAGCTCGTTGTAGGGGAGGTTGAAGGCGCCCGGCATGTGGCCGCCACGCAGGCCGGCGCGCGGCTCCGGCGCCTCGCCGCGGAAGCGGGCGGCGGCGCGGGCATCGACGATCTGCTCGCGCTTGCTTTCGATCAGGCCCAGCACGTCGTCGACCGAGCGGACCAGCGCATTGTTCAGGCGCGACGTGAAGTGGCGCTCGCGCGGCGGCGTCGGATCGTCGGTGACGGGATGGCCCTCGCTCATCCACTTCGGCAGGCCGCCGTTCAGGACCGACACGTCCTTGTAGCCCATCGCCCGGAACATCCACCACACACGGCAGGCGCCGGTCATCGGCGTGGTGTCGTAGATCACGATCTTGTTGCCGTCGCCGAGGCCCAACTTGCGGACGCGCGCGGAGAACTTCTCCGGCGGCGGCAGCATGTGCGGCAGCGGGCTGGTCGTGTCGGCGATCTCGTCGATGTCGAAGAATACCGCGCCCGGAATGTGCTGGTTCACGAACTCGGCCTTGGGGTCACGCTTCTGCGCCGGCAAATAGAACGAGCCGTCGACCACGCGCACGTCCGGCGCATCGAGTCGGGCGGCGAGCCAGTCGGTGCTGACGAGGGCGTCGGGCCTTGCGTAGTCCATTGTGATGTCTCCTAGGCCAGCGCGATGATGAAGCGCCGGTTCATTTTTCCCTTGTTCTCGATCTTGATGCATTCGACGCGGCCGATCTCGCCGCTGCGGGCGACGTGGGTGCCGCCGCAGGCCTGCAGGTCGACGCCCTCGATCGACAGGAGGCGGACGCGGCCTGCGCCCATCGGCGGCCGCACGCTCATCGTCTTCACGAGTTCGGGGCGGGACGTCAGTTCCTCGTCGGTGACCCATTGCTGCGTCACCGGACGGTCGAGAGCGATCAGCTTGTTGACCTCCTCGGTGACCCATTCCTTGGTCGGGACTTCACCTTCGAGGTTGAAGTCGAGGCGGCTCTTGTCGGCGCCGACCTGGCCGCCGGTGACGCTGCCCTTGATCACGGCCGACATCACGTGCAGCGCCGTGTGCATGCGCATGTGCAGATGGCGGCGCTCCCAGTCGAGGGTCGCATGGACCTTTGTTCCGACCGCGGGCCGCGGCGCGTCGGGCGCCAGCACGTGCAGCACGTCGCCGCCATCGGCCTTCGCCGTGTCGACGACCTTGGCCTCGCCGCCGTCCCAGCGCAGCAGGCCGGTGTCGCCGGGCTGGCCACCGCCGGTGGGGTAGAAGATAGAGCGGTCCAGACGCACGCCGCGTTCCTCGACGGTGGTCACGGTGGCGTCGGTTTCCTTGATGTAGGCATCCTGCCTGAAGAGTTCTTCGACCATGATCCGGATTTAGGCCTTCGCCAGACGGGCCGCAACTTCGTCGCCGGTTGGCATGGCGGGCGCGGCACCGAGGCGTTCGACGGAGCAGGAGGCGGCGGCGCTGGCAAAGCGCGCGGCTTCCAATGGAGTCACGCCGGCCGCAAGACGCGCGGCGAGGGCACCGACGAAACAGTCGCCCGCGCCCGTCGTGTCGATGACCTTCGTCCGGAAGGCGGGGATCGAATCGACGCCCGTCGCGCCGACGACGACCGCGCCACGCGGGCCCAGCGTCGCGATCACGGCCCGCGCACCCCGCTCGCGCAGAACGTTGCAGGCCGCGACGACCGCGTCCGTCGAGTTGGAAGAGTCGAGCCTTCTGCCGGTCGCCTGGGAGAGTTCGATCTCGTTCAGCACGGCAACGTCGACCGACCGAAGCAGTTCGGGGGGATGTTCCGTGTACGGAGCGAGGTTGAGGACGGTGCGCGCGCCGGCTTCGTGGGCGCGTGCGAGGATCTCCTGCGTGGCGGAGAGTGGCGTCTCGAACTGTGCGACCCACACTTCGTCGCGGCGCGGCTCGTCGTGCAGCATCGCGGCGGTGAAGTGCATGTTGGCGCCCGAGGCGACCGTGATCGAATTGTCGCCTTGCGCGACCTGGATCAGCGCCACGCCCGTCGCCGGCCCTTCGACCTCGGTCACGCCGGTGCTGTCGACGTCGTTGTCGGCCAGGAAACCGCGCAGGCTGTTCGCAAAGGCGTCGTCGCCGACCGCGCCGACCATCGCCGTAGGCGTGCCGAGCCGGGCCGAGGCGATCGCCTGGTTGAGGCCCTTGCCGCCGGGCAGGAAGACGACTTTCGCACCCAGGAGCGTCTCGCCGGGGGCGGGACGTCGCGCGCTCTGCACGACGACATCCATGTTGAGGCTGCCGCAGACGACGACCCGGCTCATGCGAATGCGCTCACGCCATCCAGCGCGGCAGGGGCAGATTCTTTTCGCGCAGGAACGCCGGGTTGAAGAGCTTCGACTGGTAGCGGCTGCCGCCGTCGCAGAGAATGGTGACGATGGTCTTGCCGGGCCCAAGTTCGCGGGCGAGCCGCATGGCGCCCACGACGTTGATCGCCGACGAGCCGCCCAGAACCAGGCCTTCATGCTCGATCAGGTCGAACAGGACGGGCAGGGCCTCCTCGTCGGTGATCTGATAGGCCATGTCGATCGGCGTGCCCTCGAGGTTTGCCGTGACGCGGCCCTGTCCGATGCCCTCGGTGACGGAATTGCCCTCGGCCTTCAGTTCGCCCTTGGCGAACCAGTTGAACAGCGCCGAGCCCATGGGATCGCTTAGCGCGATCTTGATCTCGGGATTGCGCTCCTTCAGGGCCCGCGCCACGCCGGCGAGGGTGCCGCCGCTGCCGACCGAGCAGGTGAAACCGTCGACCTTGCCGTCGGTCTGGTCGAAGATTTCCGGTCCGGTCGTGCGGTAGTGGCCGTCCCGGTTGGCCGTGTTGTCGAACTGGTTGGCCCAGATCGCGCCGTTCGGTTCCTTGGTCGCCAGCTCCTCGGCCAGCGCGCCCGAGAAGCGGACATAGTTGTTGGGGTTGGAGTAGGGCGCGGCCGGGACGAGGCGCAGGTCGGCGCCGCACAGGCGCAGCATGTCCTTCTTTTCCTGGCTCTGGGTCTCAGGCATCACGATCACCGAGCGATAGCCGCGGGCATTGGCCACTAGTGCGATGCCGATTCCGGTGTTGCCGGCGGTGCCCTCGACGATCACGCCGCCCGGGCGGAGCTTCCCGCTCTTCTCCGCATCCTCGATGATCGCGAGCGCGGCACGATCCTTCACCGACCCGCCCGGGTTGAGGAACTCGGCCTTGCCGTAGATGTTGCAGCCCGTCGCTTCGGACGCGGCGCGCAGCTTGATCAGCGGCGTGTTGCCGATGCTATCGATGAAACCCGACCGGACGTTCATGACCTACTCGCTCTGCTGACCCTGCATCGCCCCCGGCGGGACCGTAGACAGGGAGCAGGGGGGATCGCAACCGGAGCATATCGTTGAGCGGCATCATTGGCCCGGAATTCGCATGGTCCGTTGCGGGCTCTTGCGCCCTGCAGGGCCCAGATTGGAAGTTCCCATGACCGCGCATGCCGCTCTTCATTCGAACTGGGCGAGCCTCGTTCACCCGAACGGCGATCGCTTCCGTCTCAATCATCGGGATTTCGTGGCCATCGACCGAAGCGGCGACGCCGCCTACGACCCGATCTATCGGCCGCAGGCGCTCTACAAC
>JAGNNA010000046.1 GCA_017990895.1 Reyranella sp. | reverse complement strand
CCGAATCGTGCATGATCCGGCGGTTGGGATCGCCCTCCGGCCCTTCGACCTTGATGACGTCGGCGCCCCAATCGCCCAGCACGACGGCGGCGGCCGGTGCGGCGATGAAGGAGCTGATGTCCAGTACGCGCAATCCAGCCAGCGGCAGGGCAGTCTCGGTCATGGATTTTCCCTTTCGCGGCCGATATGGGCGCGACGCTCTGGCCGCCGTCAACACCGCTCGCTAGTCTGGTTTCGGCACGCGGTGTGCTTGCCGGAAATTGAGAATGGGAACCCGATCTTGGCCAAGAAGCGCAAACCGAATTTCCTGATCGTGCTGATCGACGACCTCCGCTTCGACGAGCTGGGGATCTGCGGGCATCCCTACATGAAGACGCCGCACATCGACCGGATCGGCAATGAAGGCGCGATGTTCACTTCGGCGTTCCACACCACGCCGCTCTGCTCGCCCAACCGTGCCTCGATCCTGACCGGCCAGTATGCCAGCCGCCACGGCATCATCGACAATGTCGCGCGCGACGCCCACAGCCATCGCCTGCCGAACTACCACGTGATCCTGCAGCGCCTGGGCTACGAGACCGCTCATATCGGCAAGTGGCACATGGGCAATTCCGGCGGTCCGCGGCCAGGCTACGACAAGTGGGTGAGCTTTCCCGGCCACGGCTCGATCATCGATCCGGTGCTGAACATCGACGGCAAGGAGAAAAAATACGAGGGCTACATCACCGACCTGCTGAACGGGCACGCCGTCGACTTCCTGAAGAAGAAGCGCGACAAGCCCTTCGCGCTGTTCTTCGCGCACAAGGCGGTGCATCCCGACGCCTTCCAGGCGGCCGACGGCACGATTGACTTCACCGACGGCGGCTACCGCCCGGCGCCGCGCCACGCCGACCTCTACAAGGGCGAGCACTTTCCGCGCCGGCCCAATGCGCTCCCGGCGGCCGATGTGGTGAAGGATAAGCCGGCCTGGACCGAAGCCCATGCGATGAGGGTCAACGAGGCCTCGCGCAAGGTGCTGGACGGAATCCTCGCTGGAACCGACGAGGAAATCCGCCTGCGCGCCGCCATGATGGCCTCGGTCGACGAGGGTATGGGCGACATCCTCAAGCTGCTTGAGGAGAACGGCGAGCTCGACAACACCTTCATCCTGTTCCTGGGCGACAACGGCTATTTCTTCGGCGAGCACGGGCTCGGCCCGGAGCGGCGCTTCGCCTACGAGGAGGGCATCAAGTCGCCGTTCCTCATCCGCTATCCCGCCTGGTTCAAGCCGGGCTCTGTGAACGACGAGCTGGTGCTGGCGCTCGACATTGCGCCGACGCTCGTCGATCTGGCGGGCGGCAAGGCGGCCGACTTCAAGACGATGCAGGGGACGTCGCTCAAGCCATTGGCGAACGGCGCCAAGCCCAAGGGCTGGCGCACCTCGTTCATGTGCGAGTATTTCAGCGAGAACGCCATGCCGTGGCTGGTGGGCATGAGCTATAAGGCGATCCGCACCAAGCGTCACAAGTACATCCACTGGACGCAGAAATCGCTCGACGGCGTCGCGTGCGACGAACTCTACGACCTGAAGAGCGATCCCTACGAAATGAAGAACCTGATCGGCAAGCGATCGGAGCAGGGGCTGGTCGCGCGCCTGCGCAAGCAGCTCGCGTCCCTGGTCGCGAAGTCCGTCGGTCTCTAATCATGTCGTCCTGAGCGCAGCAAAGGACTTCACATGGCGGGCAGGTACGGCGTGGCGGATGGGAGATCCTTCGCTGCGCTCAGGATGACAGGGGGTGAGGATGTCACGTTTTAAACGGCGATTGCTTCTCGCGGCGGCGTTCGCACTCCCTTCAACCGCTGCTCTGGCGCAGGCCTGGCCGGCCAAGCCGATCCGCATGATCGTGCCGCTGGCACCCGGCGCCACGGCCGACATCGTCGCGCGCGTCTTCGCCGAGGAACTGGGCAAGTCCCTGGGACAAACCATCGTGGTCGACAACAAGACCGGCGCAGGCGGGACGATCGCCACCGCCGAGCTGGCCCGCGCCCCGGCCGACGGCTACACGATGGGCCTAGTCTCGCAGGGCACGATGGTATTCAACATCGGCCTCTACAAGTCTCCGGGCTACGATCCGCTGAAGGACCTCGCGATGGTCGCGGTGACCGGCGGGGTCTCCAACGTCCTGATCGTTTCACCCGACAATCCGGCCAGAACCGTGGTCGACCTGCTGGCGCAGGCCCGCGCCAAGCCTGGCGAGCTCACCTACTCGTCGGGCGGCGTCGGCACCAGCCACCACATGTCCGGCGTGCTGCTGGAGTTGCGGACCGGCGTGAAGTTGCAGCACGTGCCCTATCGCGCGACGCCGGCCGGCATCCAGGCCGTCGCCAACGGCGAGGTGGCGATGGGCCTCTTCAATACGCCGACGGTCATCAGCCTGATCAAGGGCGGCAAGCTCAAGGCACTGGCCGTGACCAGCGAGTCGCGCTCCAACCTCCTGCCCGACGCGCCGACGATGATCGAGGCCGGGGTCAAGGAATACGTCGTGAACACCTGGATGGGATTCGCCGTCCCGGCCGGCGTGCCCGAGCCGGTGATCACGCGTCTCAATGCCGAGATCAACCGCAACGGCCAGTTGCCGCAGGTGCGCGAGAAGATGATGGGACAGGGCATCGAGATGCTGCCGCCGGGCTCGCCGGCGGCGGCGCAGAAGCTGGTCCACGACGACCTCGCGCTGTGGTTGCCCATCATCAAGGCCTCGGGCGCGTCGGCCGAGTAGCCGGCCGCGGCCGGCCCTATCCTTGCCAAAGCGGGGCCGTGCGCGTATCTCCCCCCTGTCCTTCAATCAGGGGTGCGCGCACGCTAGGCGCATATAGTCATGGGCTACAGAGTCGCCGTCGTTGGCGCGACCGGAAATGTCGGTCGCGAAATGTTGCAGATCCTGGCCGAGAGGAACTTCCCGGCCGATGACGTGGTCGCGCTGGCCTCGGCCCGCTCGGTCGGCCTGCAGGCCTCGTTCGGCGACAAATCGGTCCTGAAGGTCCAGGACCTCGCCAAGTTCGACTTCAAGGGCATCGACATCGTGCTGAGCTCGCCGGGCGCCAAGGTGTCGGCCGAGCACAGCCCGCGCGCCGCCAAGGCCGGCGCCATCGTGGTCGACAACACCTCGTACTGGCGCATGGATCCGGACGTGCCGCTGGTCGTGCCCGAGGTCAATCCGCAGGCAATCGCCGGCTACAAGGGCCGCGGCATCATCGCCAACCCGAACTGCTCGACCATCCAGATGGTCGTGGCGCTGAAGCCGATCCACGAGGCGGCCGGCATCAAGCGCGTCGTCGTGTCGACCTATCAGTCGACCTCGGGCGCGGGCAAGGAAGCGATGGACGAGCTGGTCAGCCAGACCAAGAGCTTTTTCGTCAACCAGACGCTCGACCCGGTGAAGTTCACCAAGAACATCGCCTTCAACGTCATTCCCCAGATCGACGTCTTCATGGATGACGGCTCGACCAAGGAAGAATGGAAGATGGTGGTCGAGACCAAGAAGATCCTCGATCCGAAGATCAAGGTCCACGCGACCTGCGTGCGCGTGCCGACCTTCGTTGGCCATGCCGAGGCGGTGAACCTCGAACTCGAGCGGCCGCTCGACGATCACGAGGCGCGACGCCTGCTCGCGGCGGCGCCCGGCGTGCTGGTCGTCGATCAGCGTGAACCCGGTGGCTACGTGACGCCGAAAGAGGTGACCGGCCAGGACGGCGTGTTCGTGAGCCGCATCCGCACCGATCCCACGGTCGAGAATGGTCTCGCGATGTGGGTGGTCAGCGACAATCTGCGCAAGGGCGCCGCACTCAATGCCGTCCAGATCGCCGAGGAGCTGATCAAGGGCTACATCTAGCCGCGTCTCCGGCGCGATCCTGCAATTGAAATGGCGTGGACCTTCTGGTCCGCGCCATTTTCGTTTGAGGGCAGATGCTTGTGAGGAGGCGCTGAGATAGACTGCGAGCGTGAACGACGCGCCCCACATCCATCCGACGAAGCGGGAATCCGCGGCCTCCGGCGCGCCGACGCCGTTGTTCGGCGGCGCGGCCGACAGCTTCGTCCAGCAGCTGCGCCTGGCGTCGCAGGCGCATCGTGCGGGGCGCCTCGACGAGGCGATCGCCTCCTACCTGCGGCTGCTGGCCGTTCGTCCCGATCATGCCGAGCTGCACAACAATCTCGGCGTCGCCCTGCGCCTCGCCGGCAAGCTCGAAGCCTCGGTTTCGCATCATCGTCTGTCGCTGGCGGCTGACCCGCAGAACCCGGCCCTGCATTCCAATCTCGGCAACGCGCTGCGCGCCGTGCATCGCCTCGACGAGGCGGTGAAGCATCACTACCGGTCGATCGCGCTCAGCCGCGACTATGCCGAGGGCTTCTTCAATCTGGCGCTCTGTCTGCGCGACCTCGGCCGTCTCGACGAAGCGATCGGTTGCTTCAGCCGGGCGCTGACGATCCATCCGGATAATCGGCGTGCGCGCGTCGAGTTCGCGATCACCCTCCTGATGCGCGGCGAGCTCGAGGCGGGTTTCGCCGCCTACGAGACCCGCAAGCGCCTGCCCGAAACGCCGACGCCGGACTTCGCCCAGCCGGCCTGGGAAGGGGAGCCGGTACAGGGCAAGCGCATCCTGCTCTATCCGGAGCAGGGCTTGAGCGACGTGCTGCTCTTCGTGCGCTTCGCCCGCGAGCTGAAGCGGCGCGGCGCCACGGTGATCGTCCTCTGCCAGGCGCTGCTGAAGGACCTGCTGCGCTCGGCCGACTACATCGACGAGGTCGTGGCCGAGGGCGAGACGGTTCCCGCGTTCGACATCCATGCCTCCCTGGTCTCGCTGCCGCATCTCTGCCGCGCCGATTTTGCGGCGCTTGCGTCCGAGCCGCCCTATCTCACGGCGCCCGGCGAAAGCCGGATCAAGCTCGGCCGTCTGGAGCAAGCGAAGTTGCGCATCGGCATCTACTGGGCGGCGATGCCGGGCCAGGCGCAGGATCGCCAGCGGTCGGTGCCGTTCGAGCACTTCCTGGCGCTCACGGGCGATCCGGAACTGCTGTTCTTCGGCCTGCAGGGCGGCGTCCACCAGAAGGATATCCAGGCGTTCGGCGCCGGCGGACTGGTGCACGATGTCGGCCGCGGCATCTTCGATTTCGCCGAGGCGGCGACGGCGCTCTCGCAGCTCGACCTTCTCATCTCGATCGACGCGCCGGTGGCGCATCTCGCCGCGGCGATGGGCGTGAAGACCTGGGTGCTGCTGCCTTCCACCGCCGACTGGCGCTGGCAGCTCGGCGGCGCCACGGCATCCTGGTATCCCTCGGCGCGCCTTTTCCGGCAGACCGTTCCCGGCCCCTGGCACGATGTCTTCACGGACGTGCAACGCGAACTCGACGCGTTGAAGAAGGCGACGCCGGTCTAAGCACCTCAATGGAGCGCGCAACTCCGGTTGCGCTCAAGCTTCGTCGACCGGCAAGACTATGAGCGCAACCGGAGTTGCGCGCTCCATTGATGGAAGGCCTCCGCGTCGTCGACGTCGTCGAGTGTGTCGACCAGTGCCGCCGTGATGTGATGCGGGAGACCGGCCAGCGTGTCGGCGAGCGCCGTCGACGTCGACCAGCGCACATCGGTGAACAGGGAATGCGGCAGCGACTTCACGCGTCGAGCGCCGAACAACCAGAAGCCGCCATCTCGCGCCGGGCCGAAGACGAGATCGTGCCGGCCAAGCAGGACGAACGCCCGCGCGATATGGGACGCGCGCATGGCCGGGATGTCGCTGCCGACGAGGACGACGGGTCCGGCAGGCAAGGTCAGGAACGGCAGCTTCATGCGCCGGCCGAGATCGCCCTGTCGCTGCGGCTTGCGGCGGGCGACGGGCACGAGATGCCAGGCCGGATGGCCAAGCGTGGTGTCGGGCGTCACGAAGAGCCAGATCGTCCAACGGGGATCGCACACCATCCGCCGGATTTGGGCATCGAGAATCCGGCGATAGAAGCGGGCAGCTTCCCTCATGCCGATCTCCGCGCCGAGACGGCGCTTTACATGGCCAGCCTGCGGCGTGCGGGCGAAGATGACGAGATGACGTTTCATCAGCCGTAGAGACGCCGAAGCGCCTGCGGTGGAAGGCCGGCGAAATAGAGCGAAAGACAGGTGAGGTTGCGCAACGGGCGAAACCACCAGCCGTCGCGCCGATAACGCGCTGCCGATGTGATGGCGTCGGCTTCGAGAAGGACGAGATCAGCCCGGCCGATGCGCCGGACGAGATCGACGTCCTCCATCAGCGGCAGCGGCCGAAAGCCGCCGAGGCGTTCGTAGTGCGCGCGGGAAATCAGCAGGCCCTGGTCGCCATAGGCGAGACCGAGCGCGTGGCAGCGCCAGGCCGCCAGGCGCTCCACTCTCCGGGCGTCCGGCTCGCTGGCATCGAACCTCAGACGGAAATAGCCGGCCTTCCCGGCGCCCGAACCGACGAAGCGCGCGATGATGTCGGCCGCTTCCGCACCGAGTCTCGTGTCGGCATGCAGAAAGAGTAGCCAGGGCGCGACGCCCGCCGCGGCACCGGCCGCAAGTTGGTTCCCGCGTCCCGGTGCTGCGGTCACCACTGCAGCGCCCGCCCGTCGCGCGATCACCACCGTGGCGTCGCGTGAACCGCCATCACAGATCGTCGTGGAGAAAGCGAGATCGGGATGGGTGGGACGCGCCGCCAAGGTTGAGCCGAGCGAGCCGCCCGCGTTCAACGTCGGGATGACGATGTCTATTGCTGTCGTCACGCGCTGCAGGCGGCCCCGCCCAGCACGCAGAACTTGGCGCAGTGCGGATGATTGAGCCGCACCTCGCCGACGCTTTCGGCCAGCGTCTCGCCCAGCTCGAACTGCGGATCGTAGGGCAGCAGGGTGCAGGCCACGACGGTGGGCCGCGGCGCGCCTTTGCGCTTCACCACCATGCGGGCCGAGGCGCACATCACGCTGTCCGGCGACTTCTTCAGGATGCCCCAGCAGGCCGTCGTGATCTCGGGAACGTCGACGGTCGGATCCATCTCGGGGAACAGGACCAGGGTAGACGGATTGCGCGCATCGATCGGCACGCCGAGGCGGTCGAACAATTGGGCATAGCCGGCGCGAACCTCGTCGTCGGTCTCGTTCGAGAAGTGACGGCCGGCCACATGCACGTCGAACCCTGTCTCGGCCAGCCAGACCAGTCCGTCGATCGTCGGATTCCAGCTTCGAGGACCGCGCTCCTCCTCATGCAGCGATCTCTCGTAGTGATCGACCGAGACGCGGATCGCGAGGTTGTCGCGACCATGTCTGGCCAGCAGATCGAGCAGCGCTGGCTTCATCCTGTGTATCGGCTTCATTGCGTTGGTCAGCACCATGGCCTTCAGGCCGCGCGACAGCACGTCGTCCAGCATCGCCGGCAGGTCGGGATTCATTAACGGCTCGCCGCCCGTGAACCCGATCAGCTTCGCGCCGTGGCCGTCGCGTTCGATCTCGTCGAGATAGGCCGCGACCTCGTCGGCTGTGAGGTAGACGAGCCGGTCGTTGCGTGGCGAGGATTCGATGTAGCAGTTCCGGCAGGTGAGGTTGCAGAGCGTGCCGGTGTTGAACCACAGCGTCTCGAGCGCCTTCAGTTCGACATGCGCGCGCGTCTCGCCCTTGGCGGTGGTCCAGGCATCCTTGAATTTCGCGGGATCGAGCAGAACGGGCAGCATGGAAAATCCTGCGCAAGGAAGGGTGGCGGACGCTAGCACAATTCGTACAATGCAAAGGTGGCTGCGAAAGGGCGGGTTCCGAAACCGTAACTCGCTCACGCCTCAGCGTCTCGACCGGGCGACGATGCTTCGCTACGGTTCGTCAACACCTGAGGGGAATTGAATGCTCGACGACAAGGCGCTTGCCACGATCTTCCGCGACGCCCGCACGCACAATGGCTGGCTCGACAAGCCGGTGACCGACGATCAGCTGCGCGCCATCCACGATCTCATGAAATGGGGCCCGACCTCGGCCAATTGCCAGCCCGCCCGGATCGTCTTCGTGCGGACCAGGGAGGGCAAGGAAAAGCTCAAGCCCGCGTTGAGCGCGGGCAACACCGAGAAGACGATGACGGCGCCGGTCACGGCCATCCTGGCCTACGATCCGGAGTTCTTCGAGCATCTGCCGCGGATGTTTCCGCACGACCAGACGGCCATCCACTGGTTCAAGGGCAAGCCGTCGGCCGAGCCGACCGCGTTCCGCAACGGTACCTTGCAAGGCGCCTACCTGATCGTCGCGGCCCGTGCCCTCGGCCTCGATTGCGGCGCCATGAGCGGCTTCGACAATGCCAAGGTCGACGCGGCCTTCTTTTCCGACGGCAAGTTCAAGACGAACTTCCTGTGCAATATCGGCTACGGCGACCACTCGAAGGTGTTCGCGCGCAGCCCGCGCTTCGCATTCGACGAGGTCTGCAAGATCGTCTGAGCTAGATTCCGAGTAAGGCGCCGATCTTCTTCCAGGGCAGCGGCAGCAGCGAAATCAGCGCCGCCAGCCCGAAGCCCAGGATGATCGCGCCGGAACCGCGATTGAGCCACAGCAGTCCGGCGCCGGTAAAGCGGCCGCGAAGCGCGACGGACGCCGTGCAGATGATCGTCCACCAGGCCAGGGCGCCGCAGAAGACGGCGGCGACCAGGAGGGTGGCGTCGGGCAGGCTCGCGCCGACACCGGCCAGGTTGCGGCCGGCGAAGGCGGCGCCGAAGGCCATCACGGTGAGAGGATTGAACACCGTGATGAAGAAGCTCGAACTGGCATAGTGGAAATGCGTCGAGAACCGGTGCTCGCGGTCGTCGGCGACAGGGTCGCCGACATTGCGCGGCCGGTGGCGCATCGTCGTCCAGCCCATGATGACGAGGACGAGGCCGCCGATGCCCAGCAGCCAGGCTTCGCGCTCGATCACGAACTGCTGCACGAAGGACAGGCCGAACGCCGCCACCGCGCCGAACACCGCGTCGCCCAGCGCCGCACCGATGCCGGTCATGTAGCCCGCCATGGCACCGACGGTGATGGAGCGCCGCATGCAGAGCACGGCTGCCGGCCCGACCGGCACGGCGATCAGGAAGCCGATCGCCGCCCCCTCGATGGCGAGTGCGAGAGGATTGAAGACGAAACCGGGCACGTCCATCGCGCGCCTACAGCTTCTCAGCCTTGAAGGCGCGCGGCGGTGCGACCAGCCGGTCCTGCGCCGCTACGAGCTGCAATTCGCGCTCTCCCATCGCCTCGGTGGCTTCGAGGACAGCGAAGATCGACGAGGCGGCCTTGCCCAGCGCGTCGGCGATCTCGTCGCCCGCGATCCAGTGCGCCGTAAAGAGGGCGGCGACGGCGTCGCCCGTGCCGTTCGGCGCGATCTCGAAGCCGATCATCGGCGTCGCGATCCGCCAGGCCGCGTCGGGTGTCACGGCTATCATCTCGATCGTGTCCGGCGGTGCATCGGCGCGGCGCAGGCTGGTGATGAGAGCGAGCCGCGGGCCTCCCTGCAGCAGGGTGCGCGCCGCCGACAGCGCCTCGGCCATGGTCGCGACGGTACGTCCGGTCAGGTGTTCGAGTTCGAAATGATTGGGCGTCACCAGGTCGGCGGCCGGGATCGCGCGGTCGCGGAAGAACGCATCGATGCCCGGCTTGACGTAAATTCCGGTATCGATGTCGCCCAGCACCGGATCGCAGCACCAGACGGAGCGCGGATTGGCCGCCCGCACGCGGCGTGCGGTATCCAGGACGACATCGGCCAGCGCCGCGTCGCCGACATAGCCGGTCAGCAGCCCATCGCAGCGCGAGAACTGGCCCAGCGCCTCGATGCCCTGGACGATCTCGGCGACCTGCTCGGCCGAGGCCACGCGACCGCGCCAAGCGCCATAGCCCGTGTGATTCGAGAACTCGACCGTGTTCACCGCCCAGACTTCGTGGCCCAATCGTTGCAGGGGAAAGGTCGCTGCACGATTGCCGACGTAGCCGTAGGCGACATGGCTCTGGAGGGACAGGAAGCGCATGGCCGACGCCACCTTGCCACAAGGAAGGCCGTCATTATAGTCCGCCGCGTTTTCGGGGAGGCCCAGAGATGTCGATGTCCGTCCGTCCGCGCCGCAGCGTTCTCTACATGCCGGGTGCCAACACGCGTGCGCTGGAAAAGGCGCGTACCCTGCCGGCCGATGCGCTGATCTTCGACCTCGAGGACGCCGTTGCCCCCGATGCCAAGGAAGCGGCGCGCGCCAATGTCGTCGCCGCGGCGCAGAGCAAGGCCTACGGCAAGCGCGAGATCGCGATCCGCTGCAACGCTCTCGCCACGCCGTGGGGCGCCGCCGACATTACGGCAATCGCCAGGTCGGGTGCCGACGCGGTGGTTGTGCCCAAGGTCGAAAGCGCGGCCGAGGTGGCCAGCGTCGTCGCCCTGCTCGATGCCGCCGGCGCGCCGCCATCGATGGCGGTGTGGGCGATGATGGAAACGCCCAAGGGCATCCTGCGCGCCGAAGAGGTGGCGGGATCGCATCCGCGGCTCACGCTGTTCATCATGGGCACCAACGACCTGGTGAAGGACATGCGCGCCCGCCACACGCCGATGCGCCTGCCGATGATCACGGCGCTGGGCCTCGGCATGCTGGCCGCCCGTGCCCACGGGCTCACCATCCTCGATGGCGTCTACAACGATATCCAGGACGCCGAAGGCTTCCGCGCCGTCTGCCAGCAGGGGCTGGAGATGGGCTTCGACGGCAAGACGCTGATCCATCCCAGCCAGGTCGAGCCCTGCAACGAGGTGTTCGCACCGTCGGCCGCGGAACTCGAAATGGCGGGCAAGATCGTGACCGCCTTCAAGGCCGCGCAGGCCGAAGGCAAGGGCGTCGTCACCGTCGACGGACGCATGATCGAGAACCTTCACGTCGAGCAGGCCGAGCGCGCGCTGGCGCTCGCCACCGCGATCAAGGAGCTTCAGGCCGGATCATGAGCCCCAAGAGCACGAGCAAGACCAGCAACGGCAACTTCTTCGAGGATTTCCGCGTCGGGCAGGAATTCCACCATGCCACGCCGCGGACGCTCACCGAGGCCGATGCGGCGCTGAACGTCGCGCTCTACGGTTCGCGCTTCGCCATCAATTCGTCCGACGAGTTCGCCCGGGCGATCGGCCTGCCGCGCGCGCCGCTCGACGACCTGCTGGTCTTCCATGTCGTCATCGGCAAGACGGTGCCGGACATCTCGCTGAACGCCGTGGCCAATCTCGGCTACGCCGAGTTCCGCTGGGGCGTGCCGGTCTATCCGGGCGACACGCTGTCGGCGAAGTCGACAGTGCTGGGGCTGCGCGAGAATTCCAACAAGGCGAGCGGCGTCGTCTGGGTGCGCTCGACCGGCGTCAACCAGAAGGGCGAGATGGTGCTCGACTATGTGCGCTGGGTGATGGTGCACAAGCGAGACCCGCAGGCACCGGTGCAGGCCACCACCGTGCCGAAGACGGCACCGTCGGTGAAGCCCGAGGATCTCGTCGTGCCCGAAGGCCTGTCGCTCGCCGGCTACGACGACGGTGCGGCCGGTTCGTCCCATCGCTGGGAGGATTATGTGCCGGGCGAGAGCATCGACCATGTGAGCGGCATCACGCTCGAGGACTCCGACCACATGTTCTCGACGCGCCTCTACCAGAACACCGCGCGCGTGCATTTCGACGCCTTCGCCGGCAAGCAGACCCGCTTCGGGCGTCGTCTCGCCTATGGCGGTCATGTGATCTCGCTGATGCGGGCGCTGTCGTTCAACGGGCTGGCCAACGGCTTCCGGGTCGCCGCCTTCAACTCGGGCAGCCATGTCGGCCCGACCTTCGGCGGCGACACGATCTATGCCTGGTCGGAGGTGCTCGAGACGGCGGTGCTGCCCGGCCGGGACGATGTCGGGGCGTTGCGAGTGAGAAGCATTGCGGCAAAGGACTGCCCGTGCGGTGCGTGGCCCGGAAAGGGCGGGGACGGCAAGTACCATCCCGCCGTCGTGCTCGATCTCGACTATTGGCTGCTCATGCCGAGGCGCATTGCCTAGAAATGCCGCTCGGCAGGCGGATTTTCGCTTGCAAATCCGGGGCTTAACACGCGTGCGACGCCGACATTCGTTGACTTGATGCGGCTGCGCGCTAATAACAGCGCCAGCCGATATTCGGCACTAGAGGTCATTTCGGATGAGCGTCGCCAACCGGCCGGTGCATCGGCCGCTTTCTCCGCATCTGCAGGTCTATCGCCCGCAACTCACCTCCGTTCTCTCGATCCTGCATCGCGCGACGGGCATCGCCCTGTCGGTGGGCGTGCTCTACCTCACGGTCTGGGTCGTGTGTGCGTCGGGCAGCTACGAGACCTACGCCAAGTTCCAGGCCTTCAACGGCTCGATCGTCGGCCGCCTCGTGCTCGGCGGCTGGCTGTTCAGCATGTTCTTCCATCTGTTCAACGGCATCCGGCATCTCTTCTGGGATCTGGGATACGGTTTCGAGATCAAGGACGCCTATCGCAGCGGCTGGATCGTGGTGGTGGTTTCCCTCGTGGCGACGGCGATCTCGTGGATCGTCGGCCTGCGGCTGATCTGAGGAGCGCCCGATGAACAGCGATCTCAGGAGTCCTCTCAACCGCGCGCGCGGTCTCGGCTCGGCCAAGAGCGGCGTGCATCATTTCTGGATGCAGCGACTGACGGCGGTCGCGCTGATCCCGCTCGTGATCTGGTTCGCGGTGTCGCTCGTAATGCTGAGCGGTGCCGACTATGGCATGGCCCGTTCGTGGCTCAGCTCGCCGTTCGTCATGGTGCTGTTGATCCTGACCGTCTGCGTCGGGCTGTATCACGGTCAGCTCGGCATGCAGGTCGTGATCGAGGACTACGTGCACAATGAGGGCGTCAAGCTGGCGCTGATCGTGGCTATCAAGTTCATCGCGGTATTCTTCGGGCTGGCGGCGATCGTTGCCAGCATGCGTATCGGATTCGGAGGCTAAGTCATGGCCGAGGCGAGCAGCGCCAAGAGCAACCCGCCCGTCGCGGGAATCGTCAACATCGGCAACACCGTCTACAAGGTGATCGACCACGAATACGATGTGGTCATCGTCGGTGCCGGCGGTGCCGGTCTGCGCGCGACCTTCGGCATGGCCAACAAGGGCTTCAAGACGGCCTGCATCACCAAGGTGTTCCCGACGCGCAGCCACACCGTGGCGGCGCAGGGCGGCATCTCGGCGGCGCTCGGCAACATGGGTCCGGACGACTGGCGCTGGCACATGTACGACACGGTCAAGGGCTCCGACTGGCTCGGCGACCAGGACGCGATCGAATACATGTGCCGCGACGGCATCGGCGCGATCATCGAGCTCGAGCATTACGGCGTTCCGTTCAGCCGCACGCCCGAGGGCAAGATCTACCAGCGTCCGTTCGGCGGCATGACGACGGAATTCGGAAAGGGCATCGCCCAGCGCACCTGCGCCGCGGCCGACCGTACCGGCCACGCGATCCTGCACACGCTCTACCAGCAGTCGCTGCGGAACCACGCGGAGTTCTTCATCGAGTATTTCGCCCTCGACCTGATCATGGACGAAGGCGTCTGCCGCGGCGTCATGGCCTGGAACCTCGACGACGGCACCATCCATCGCTTCCGCGCTCATAAGGTGGTGCTGGCGACCGGCGGCTACGGCCGCGTCTATCAGACGGCGACCTCGGCCCACACCTGCACCGGTGACGGCGGCGCCATGGCGCTGCGCGCGGGCCTGCCGCTGCAGGACCTGGAGTTCGTGCAGTTCCACCCGACCGGCGTGTTCGGCGCGGGCTGCCTGATCACCGAGGGTGTGCGCGGCGAAGGCGGATACGTCACCAATGCAAGTGGCGAGCGCTTCATGGAGCGCTACGCACCGTCGGCCAAGGACCTCGCCTCGCGCGACGTCGTCAGCCGTTCGATGACCGTCGAGATCCGCGAAGGCCGCGGCTGCGGCCCGAACAAGGATTACATCGAGCTGCACGTCGAGCATCTCGACCCGAAGATCATCCACGAGCGCCTGCCGGGCATCGCCGAGACCGCGCGCATCTTCGCCGGGGTCGACGTGACCCGCCAGCCGATCCCCATCCTGCCGACCTGCCACTACAACATGGGCGGCATCCCGGCGAACTATCACTGCGAAGTCATGACGGTGAAGGACGGCGATCCCAACACCGTCGTCCCCGGCCTGATGGCGCTGGGCGAGGCCGCGTCGATCGGCGTCCATGGCGCGAACCGTCTCGGTTCCAACTCGCTGCTGGAGCTCGTCGTGTTCGGCCGCTCCGCCGCCAACCGTGTCGCCGAGCAGATGACGCCGGGCCAGCCGCACAAGGACATGCCGCGCGCCGGCGAGGAGGCGATCGCCCGCCTCGACAAGGCGCGCCACGCCAACGGCGGCACGCCGACGGCCCAGCTGCGCGCCATGATGCAGAAGACCATGCAGAACGACTGCGCGGTGTTCCGCACGACCAAGACCCTCGACGAGGGCTGCGTGAACATGGACAAGGTGTTCGCCGGCAAGGACGACATCAAGGTCAAGGACCGCTCGATGATCTGGAACTCCGATCTCATGGAGACGCTGGAGTTCGAGAACCTGATCCTCCAGGCCCAGGGCACGATCCGCTCGGCCGCCAATCGCAAGGAAAGCCGCGGCGCCCACGCGCACGAGGACTTCCCGGAGCGCAACGACAAGGACTGGCTGAAGCACACGGTCGTCTGGGTCGACGAGAAGACGGGCAAGACCCGCATCGATTATCGCCCGGTCAACCTTCAGCCGATGAGCAACGACGTCCAGTCGTTCCCGCCAAAAGCCCGCGTGTACTAACCGCCCGCGTGTACTGAGTTCGAGAGGACGACATGGCCGAGTTCACTCTTCCCGCCAATTCCAAGGTCGGCGTCGGTCAGACCTACAAGGCTCCGGCGGGCGCCAAGAACATCCGTAAGTTCAAGGTCTATCGCTGGACTCCCGAGGACGGGAAGAACCCGTCGGTCGACACCTACGAAGTCGACATGGACACGTGCGGGCCGATGGTTCTCGACGCGCTGATCAAGATCAAGAACGAGATGGACAGCTCGCTCACCTTCCGGCGCTCCTGCCGCGAGGGCGTGTGCGGTTCGTGCGCGATGAACATCGACGGCACCAATACGCTGGCCTGCACCAAGTTCATCGACGAGGTGAAGGGCGACATCAAGATCTACCCGCTGCCGCACATGCCGGTGGTGCGCGACTTGGTGCCCGACCTCAACGTGCCCTACGCCCAGCTCACCTCGATCGAGCCGTGGCTGAAGTCGACCACCCAGCCGCCGACGCGCGAGCGCCTACAGTCGCCGGAGGAGCGCGCCAAGCTCGACGGCCTGTGGGAGTGCATCCTGTGCTTCTGCTGCTCGACCTCCTGCCCCAGCTACTGGTGGAACGGCGACCGCTATCTGGGGCCGGCCATCCTGCTGCAGGCCTATCGCTGGATCGCCGACAGCCGCGACGAAGCCAAGGGCGAGCGCCTCGACAATCTCGAGGATCCGTTCCGGCTCTATCGCTGCCACACGATCATGAACTGCACCAAGACCTGCCCCAAGAGCCTGAACCCGGCCAAGGCGATCGCCGAGATCAAGAAGCTGATGGTCGAACGCACGATCTAGGCGGCTCGTCTTTTGCTATGCTGAAGCCTCCGGGAGACAGAAGGGGGCTTCAGCAATGTCATTCAGATCCATCACCGTAGCGGCCGCGCTCGCAGGCGCGACGACCCTTGCCGCGGGACCGGCTTTTGCCGGCCAGACCTTCGACGCGGTCAAGGCCAAGGGCTTCGTCCAGTGTGCGGTCAACACCGGCTTGGCGGGCTTCTCCTTCGCCGACAGCCAGGGCAAGTGGACGGGCCTCGACGTCGATCTCTGCAAGGCCATCGCCGCGGCGATGTTCGGCGACGCCGAGAAGGTGAAGTTCACGCCCACCACCGCCCAGCAGCGCTTCGTCGCCCTGCAGTCGGGCGAGGTCGACGTCATCACCCGCAATGCCACGCAGACGCTGCTGCGCGACACCTCGCTCGGCTTCAACATCGCCGGGGTCAATTTCTACGATGGCCAGGGCTTCATCGTGCCGGCCAAGAGCAACATCAAGAGCTCGAAGGAGTTGAACGGCGCCACGGTCTGCGTCCAGCCGGGCACCACGACGGAGCTCAACCTCGCGGACTATTTCCGCAAGAACAAGATGACCTTCAAGCCGGTGCTGATCGAGAAGCTCGACGAGCTCTTGCAGGCCTATGCCGCCGGCCGCTGCGACACTTACACGACCGACGCCTCGGGCCTCGCCGCCGTGCGCGCGGGTCAGCTCGCCGGCAAGGGCGAGCACGTCATCCTGCCCGAGCGCATTTCCAAGGAGCCGCTCGGCCCGATCGTGCGCCACGGCGACGACCAGTGGTTCGATCTCGTGAAATGGACCCTCATGGGCATGATCGAGGCCGAGGAGATGGGCATCACCTCCAAGAACGTCGACGAGATGCTGAAGAGCGACGATCCCGCGGTGAAGCGCTTCCTCGGCGTCACGCCGGGCTTCGGCAAAGCGACCGGCGTCGACGAGAAGTGGATGTACAACGTCATCAAGCAGGTCGGGAACTACGGCGAGAGCTACGACCGCCACGTCGGCCCGGCCACGCCGCTCAAGCTCGAGCGCGGCCAGAACGCGCTGTGGACCAACGGCGGCCTGATGTACGCGATCCCGTTCCGTTGATCTGAATCGCCTCCCCATTCAAATGGGGAGGTGTCCCGAAGGGGCGGAGGGGTCATGACCCCATCGCCCTCGTAAGACGAGGGCACTTCCCCTTTGCGGAGTCCGCAAAGGGGAAGAGTTTGAGAACTCAATCCTCGCGTTCGAACCGCATCTTCTTGATGCGGCCGGTCGAGACTTCGAGCGCGGCGATCTTGCCGTCGCGGTCGCGGACCAGGTGGGCGAGCTGGGTGGCCTTGATCCAGCTGCCCGGCGATTCGACCTCCACTGTGTCGGCATCGAGGCCGCGTACGATCCAGGGCGCACCGCCCGAGATCAGCGGTCCGCCGACCTCCATCGTCCAGTCCTTGCCGTCGCGGGCGATGCGCCACACGGCGGCGCAGTCGGACGAGACGTAGGTGCCGGCGAGGTCGGCCGGCACGGCCGCGCGCTTGGCGAGCTTGCTGAACGTGACGATGCGGCCGGCGCCGAGATCGACCTTGAGCGTGCCCTTGGGGCCGGGCTTCAGGGCGAATTCGTACGAGCCGCGCTCGGCCCCAAGCCAACCACCGGCACGGCGGCCCAGCACGAAGGGCATGCCGTTCTGGCTCACGACCGCTTCGCCGTTACGCCACGCCAGGTCGAACAGCGAGGGCTCTTCAGCATTGAACCAGGTCCCGGCGAGCGGCTTGATCTCGGCCGCGGTGATCGGCGGCAGCGCGGGCTTCATCCGCCTGTCGCTCTCCAGCGCCAGGGCCGCGATGGTGCGGGCGCGCCGCCACGGATCGATGCTGCCCAGGTTGGCGATGACCACCACGGTAAGGTCGGCCTTCGGCACCCGCAGGAATTCCGTGCGGAAGCCGGGCCACAGGCCGCCATGGCCGACCGTCTGCAGGCCGCGCAGTTCCTCGACGGCGACGCCTCGCCGGTAGTTGTTCGCCTTGCCGCCCGTGAGAGATGCGATGGCGGTGAGTTGCGCGGGGATCGTCTTTCCAAGCGTGGGCTTGTCGAAATGCCGGCTCCAGATCAGCAGGTCCTCGACGGTCGAGGTGAGGCCGCCTTCGCCGCCCTGCGGATAGGCATGCGCGGCGCGCCGGAAACCCTGCTCGGCGTCGCCGAGATAGCCATTGGCGAGGTTGGGGATCACCGCGTCGATCTCGGCCACGAGTGAGGTGTGCGCCATGCCGAGCGGCTTGAAGATACGCTCGCCCAGCACCTCGCCCAGCTTCTTCTTTGCCAGCTTCTCGACGATCAGGCCGAGCAGCAGGAAGTTGGTGTTGCTGTAGAGGAAGCGGCTGCCGGCTGAGAAGTTGAGGTGCCGGTTTCGCGTGCAGGCGTCGAACAGATCCTCCGGCCGCGCCGGCCTGTCGAGGCCGTGTCCGCCCAAGCGCAGCAGTTCGAGGAAGTCAGGCAGGCCGCTCGAATTGCGCATCATCTGGTCGATCGTGACGGGCAGCGGCGGCAGCTCGGGCAGATATTTGTGCGGCGGATCGGACAGCTTGAGCTTGCCTTCGGCCGCCAGCATCAGGGCCGCCGTGACCGTGAACTGCTTGCTCACCGAGGCGATGCGGAAGCGCGTGTCGGGGCGGATCGGCACGCCGAGCTCGATGCTCGCGAGGCCGAAGCCCTTGCAGAGCTCGATCTCGCCGCCGCGCATCACGCCGACGACGGCGCCGGGCGAACCGGGCTTGGTGTAGGGGGCAAACAACGCGTTGACGCGGCGCTCGAAGACGGCGGATTCGATGGCTTTCGACATGCAGGCCAGTCAATCGAAGCGGCTCGCCCTTGTAAAGGCGAGCCGTTAGGTTTGCGTAAACGGCGGAGGCAACGCGCGATGGAACGGCAGTTCGTGAAGATCGAGAAGGGGCTGGGCCCGCAGGGTCGCATCGCCGTGGTGCGCTTCGATCGCGGCGACAACATCAATGCGCTGAGCCAGCAGGCGATGCGCGAGCTGCGCGACGTGCCGCGCGAATTCGAGGACGATCTCGAAACCTCGGTCGTGATCCTGACGGGCTCGGCCAAGGCGTTCTCCGCCGGCTTCGATCTCAAGGACGCCGACGGTCGTGCCCGCGACGGCCTGCCGCTCGGCGAGCGCATCCATCGCCAGCGGCTGGGGCCGAAGATGTGCAAGGCGTGGCAGGACATGGAGCAGGTGACGATCGCCGCCATCGAGGGCCATTGCATCGGCGGCGGCGCGGCGCTGGTCGTCTCGCTCGACTTCCGCACCTGCGGCCGCTCGGCGCATTTCCGCATTCCCGAAGTCGAGCTCGGCATGAACATGAGCTGGGGGTCGATCCCGCGCATGCTGGCGCTGATGGGCCCGGCGCGCACCAAGCAGGCGGTGATCCTGGCGTCGGACAGGATCGGTGCGGCCGAGGCGCTCGACTGGGGCCTGGTCGAGAATGTCGTGGACGATGGCCAGGCCTTGGCCGCGTCGATGGAATTCGCCGAACGCATCGCGCGCCAGCCGCCGATTCCCGTGCGCATGAGCAAGGCGTCGGTCAACCGTCTCGCCCACGCCCTCGACGATCTCGCCGCCCACATGGACGCCGACCAGAACGTGCTGACGGGTCTTACCGAGGATTACAAGGAAGGCACGTCGGCCTTCCGCGAGAAGCGCAAGCCGGTGTTCAAGGGACGTTAGCCATTTCTTGTCGTCCTGAGCGCAGCGAAGGACCCAGAGCGGGAAGAGATAGGAAGGAATCGAAAGGGGATTCCCAACGGTCGGTTGATCTGATTCAACCTACCGGCTGGGCAGGAGGCCAGCTTGGATGGCAGCACCCTATTCGATGGATCTTCGACAACGCGTCATAGAAGCAGTGGAAGGCGGCCTGTCATGCAACCAGGCGGCGGCACGGTTCGATGTTGCGGTCAGCACAGCGATCGGCTGGGTAAACCGCTACCGAGAGACCGGCAGCTTTG
>JAGNNA010000045.1 GCA_017990895.1 Reyranella sp. | reverse complement strand
GCGCCGCACCGGCCGCGCGGGCCCGGTCTACTTCCCGCGCTTGGCCAGCCAGGCCTTCATCTCGGCGATTTCCCTTTCCTGGTCGGCGATGATCTTCTCTGCCATCTTCCGAACCTCGGGATCCTTGCCGTACTGCAGCTCGATCTTCGCCATGTCGATGGCGCCCTGGTGATGCGGGATCATCCCGCGCACGAAGTCGACGTCGGCGTCGCCGGTCAGCGGCACGTTCATGTTCTTCATCATCGCCATGTGCGCTTCCTTCTGCGCCTTCACGGACGGCGGATCGGAAGGCTTGGGCATCATGTCGTGCATCATCCCCGACATGCCCTGCGCGTCGGTGCCGGTGCCCGTACCCGGGCCATGACTGTGCGCCTGGGCGAAGGCGTTGCCGGCCAGCGCGACCAGCAGGGCGGCGGTGGCGGCGATCGCCATCTTCTTCATGACTCTCTCCTGTGCTTGCTTCAGTTGAACTTTGCCTGTGCAACGGTCCCATCCGGGGCCGTGAGCTGCAGGACTCCCTTTGCCGGCGATGCCAGCGGCCCCGGCAACGGGCCGGACAGGCGGTCGGCACCCTCGGGCTGCAGCGGAATGCGCTGCGGCTTGCCGTCGATCACCAGGATCGCGAGGGCCTTGAAGCCGGTGGCCGGCAGCGGCTTATCGTTGGCGTCGGAGATGAACACTTCGAGGCGCGTTCCCTTGCCGACCAGTTCGACGTGATACTTGCCCGCGTCGGTGAGCTGGCCGCCGTTGGGGCCCTTGGCATCGTGGGCGCGGGCGGGAAGCGTCGCGCCCCAGCTGGCCGCCGTGGCCAGTGCGGCTGCGCCGAGGATGATCCGTCGTCTCGTCATGGTGTGCCTTTCTTTCAGGGGGTGGTCGGTCAGAACGCGTCGGCTGTGGCGGCGGTCGCGGGCGAGGAGGAGCGGGCGGCGCGCAGGTGTTCCAGCGGCTTCGCCCCGAACTTCAGGAACAGGATCGGCGTCAGGAACGCATCGAGCAGCGTCGCACTGACCAGGCCGCCGAAGATCGTCACCGCGACCGGGTGCAGGATCTCCTTGCCCGGCGCGGAGGCGTCGATCAGCAGCGGCACCAGGGCGACCCCGGCCGACAGCGCCGTCATTAGCACCGGCGTCATGCGTTCGATGCTGCCGCGCACGACCAGCTCGCGGCCGAACGGCGGCCCGTCCGGCGCCAGCGACAGGTTGATCCAGTGGCTGATCTTGAGGATGCCGTTACGCGCGGCGATGCCGGTCAGCGTGATGAAGCCGATCATGCTGGCTACCGAGAGCGGCTGGCCGGCCAGGGCCAGCGCCGCCACCGCGCCGATCAGGGCGAGCGGGATGCTGCCCATGATGATCGCCGCCAGCGCCGCCGAGCGGTAGCGGCTGTAGAGGATCGCGAAGATCAGCGACAGCGACGCGAGTGACAGCAGGCCGATCGTCCGCGCCGAGTCCTCCTGGGCGCGGAACGTGCCTTCGAGGCTGCTGAAATAGCCTTCGGGCAGCCGTGTCTCCGCCAGCACGCGCCGTATGTCGGCGACGATGGCCGCCATGTCGCGGCTGCCGTCGCCGTTGGCCAGCACCACCACGCGGCGCTTGCCGTTCTCGCGCAGGATCTGGTTCGGACCGTCGGTCTCGCGGATGTCGGCGATCTGCCGGGCCGGGACCCAGCCTGACGGCGTCTCGATCAGCAGGTCGCCCAGCCGCTCGGGCGTGCGCGTGGAGTCTTCGAGCCGCAGGACCACGTCGAAGCGGCGATAGCCGTCGACGATGCGGCTCACCACGCGGCCGCTCAACAGCCGGCTGAGATGGTCGACGACGGCGCCCGGCTGCAGGCCGTAGAGCGCGGCCCGCGCATAGTCGACGCGGATCTCGAGCTGCGGGATGCGCACCTGCTTCTCGACCTGCAGGTCGGCGAGGCCCGGGATCGCCGAGAGTTTCGCGCGCAGGGACTCGGCGGTGCTGCGCAGCGTGTCGAGATCGTCGCCGAAGATCTTGAGGGCGATCTCGGCCCGCACGCCCGACAGCATGTGGTCCAGCCGGTGGGAAATCGGCTGGCCGACATTGGTCGACAGCGGCAGCACGGCCAGGCGCTGGCGCATGTCCGCGACGATCTCGTTCTTCGGCCGGCCGCCGGGCTCCAGGTCGACCTCGATGTCAGAGGAGTGGACGCCCTCGGCGTGTTCGTCGAGCTCGGCCCGCCCGGTGCGGCGCGCCACCTGCCGCACTTCGGGAACGCCGAGCAGAAGCCGCTCGGCGATCAGGCCGACGCGGTTGGATTCGGCCAGCGAGACGCCCGGGTTGAACTGCAGCGTGATGGTGAACGAGCCTTCGTTGAACGGCGGCAGAAAGGCACGGGGCAGCATGAACGCGCCGGCCAGCGCGATCGCCACCGCGACCGCCGTTGCCGCCGCGATTGGCAGCGGCCGGTCGAGCGCCCGGGCCAGCGCAGCCGCGTAACGCCGCTTCAGCCCGCGCACCAGCGGGCTTTCCGGCTCGGCGAGGCGCTTCATGTTGGGCAGCAGGTAGTAGGCCAGTACCGGCGTCACAGTGATCGAGACCAGCAGGCTCGCCAGGATCGAGATGATGTAGGCCTCGCCCAGCGGCGCGAACAGTCGGCCCTCGATGCCGCCCAGCGCGAACAGCGGCACGAACACCAGCACGATGATCGTCGTGGCGTAGACGATGCCGGAGCGGACCTCCTGCGATGCCGAGACGACGACGTCGAACACCGGCCGCGGATGCTCGGCGAGCCGGTTCTCGCGCAGCCGTCGGTGGATGTTCTCGACGTCGACCACGGCGTCGTCGACCAGCTCGCCGATCGCGATGGCGAGCCCGCCCAGCGTCATCGTGTTGATCGACAGGCCCAGCACGCCGAACACGATGGCCGTCGTCAGGATCGACAGCGGGATCGCGGTGAGCGAGATCGCCGTCGTCCGCCAGTTCAGCAGGAAGGCGAACAGCACCACCGCGACCGCCACGCCGGCCTCGACCAGCACGCGGCGTACGTTGTCGACCGAGGTCTGGATGAAGTTGGCCTGCCGGAACACGACCTGGTCGATCTTCGTGCCGGCGGGAAGCCCGCGCTCCAGCTCCGCCACCGCCGCCTCGATCTCGCGGGTCAGCGCGATCGTGTCGACGTTCGGCTGCTTCTCGATCGAGACGATGACCGCGGGGCGGCCCATGTGGCCGGCATCGCCGCGCTTGACCCGCGGCGCGAAGCTCACGGCGGCGACCTGGTGCAGCAGCACCGGCCTGCCGTTCACGTTGGCGACGGCGATGTTGCGCAGGTCGTCCAGGCTGGTGGTGCGGCCGATGTTGCGGATCAGGTATTCGCGGGCATTCAGGTCGGTGAAGCCGCCGCCGCTGTTGGTGCCGAACTGGGCGAGCGCCCGCTCGACCTGCTCGTAGGTCACGCCGAGCGTGCGTAGCGCCGCGGCGTGCGGCGCGACGCGGAACTGCCGCACCTCGCCGCCCATCGGGATGACCTGCGCCACGCCGGGGATGGATAGCAGCCGCGGTCGCACCGTGAAGTCGGCGACCTCGCGCAGCTCCATCGGCGAGAGCGTCTCGCTGGTCATCGCCAGCATGAGGATCTGCCCCATGATGGAGCTGACCGGTCCCATCTGCGGCGCGGTCCCGGGCGGCAGCTGGTCGCGAACGGAGGCCAGCCGCTCGACCACCAGCTGGCGGTTGCGGTAGATGTCGGTGTTCCAGTCGAACTCGACATAGACGATCGACAGGCCGACGCCCGAAACGGAGCGCACGCGCGTGACGCCGGGCACGCCGTTCATCTGCGTCTCGATCGGGAAGCTCACCAGCGTCTCGACCTCGGGCGGCGCGAGCCCGTCGGCCTCGGTCATGATGGTGACCGTGGGACGGTTGAGGTCGGGGAAGACGTCGACCGGAAGTCGCGGCACGGTGTAGAGCCCGAGCAGCACCAGGGCGCCGGCGAGCGCCAGGACGAGCAGCCGGTTGCCGACCGAACGGGTGACGAGGAACGTGAACATTGCGGGCCCCTAGCGCACGTGGTCCAGCAGGTCGGCGCCCTGCGTCACGATCCGTTGTCCCGCGCCGGCGCCGGAGACGATCAGCACGCGCCCGCCATCCAGCGGCTCGACGCGCACGGGACGCGGCACGAAACGTTCCGGCGCGGTGTGCTCGAAGACGAAATCCTGGCCGTTGGCGGTGCGCACGATGGCGCTGCGCGGCACCGCGACGCCGTTGCGCCGCTCGTCGGTCGCGGCCTGGACGGTCACGAACTGGCCCGCCCGCAGCCCGTTGGTATCGCCTTCGATCGCGAAATGGACGGGAATCGCCTGGCTGCGATCGGCGAACCCCGAACCGCGGAAGGCCAGCATCAGGCTGCGGCCGGCGGCGGTCGTGGCGCTGGCGCTCACGGGCGTAATCGCGGTGAAGCTCAACGCCTCCACCCAGAGCCGCGACGGATCGACGATGTGGAAGATGACGGCGTTGGGCTGCGCCATCTGCCCGGCGACCGGCGTCGCGTCGGCCACGATACCGTCGACCGGTGCGACCAGCGCCTCCGGCTGGCGGCGGCTGGCGTCGAGGGCGGTGCGGCGGTCCCTGAGGCCCTGCAGCTCGAGCTCCGTCTCCTCGTACATCTGCCGCGCCACCGCGCCGCTGGACACAAGCCGCGCGTAACGCGCGAGGCGTGTCTCGACGATGCTGATCTGTTGGTCGAGTTCGCCCTGGCGCTGGCGCATGTCGGAGACGTCGATCTGCTGGATCGGCGGCGCGACGTAGGCCAGCACGTCGCCCTTCGCCACCGCGGCACCGAGGCGCGGGAAGCCGCCCGGCGGGGCCGAAAGCCGTCCCCCCACCGACGCCTGCACGACACCGCTGGCGTTGGGATCGGGGATGATCCGGCCGGGCAGTTCCATCGACCGGTGAAACGTGGCTTCGGCGGTGAGGAGAGTGCGCACGCCGAAGGTCCGTTGCACGGGCTTGGGCACGTAAAGCGTGCCGTCGACCAGCCGCTGGGCCCGTTCGCCGACGGCAGGCACATCCGCCGTCTTTCCGTCGCCGTGATCGTGGCCCGCATGCGCGTCGGCGCGCTCGCTCCACGCGAGCGCCAATGGCAGCGCCAGCAGGAGGGCGGCGGTCCGGCGGCCGCGCCGGCCCAGCGCGATGCCAAGCAGCAGTCCGGCAACCACGCCGACGGCCAGCAGGAGCGTATCCCCGGAAGCCCAGCCCGGCAGGGACGGCGACCATGAGGCGAGCCAGCCCGAAGCGGTCGTACCCGCCGCCCGCACCGGCGCGGCGGGTGCCGTCGTCACCAGGGTCAGCGGGAGGATCTCGAGATCGGAGCCGACGGCGATCGTGGCGATCAGGTCGTAGCGGCCGGGCTTGGCCAGGAAGGGCGCATCCAGCCGATAGCGGCCGCCGTCCTCGCTCGCCTTCACCGGGCCGCCGGGCGTCTCGACCGTGATGTCAGCGCCGGCCAGCGGTTCGTTGCTGGCGAAGGTGTCGAGGTAGAGCAGGAGGCTCGTGCCCTCGGCGACGGCCACCAGTTCGACCGCGGTGCCGACGGCTTCGGCGCGCGCGCTCGCGGCGGTAGTCGCCGCAGGAGCGGCACTCGCGGCGCCGCCGTGGTCGTGGCCCTCATGCGCGCCGGCAGGCGCGATGCTGATCGACAACGCCGCCGCAAACGCGGCAGCCGTACGGAAAAACATGACGAAAATCCTTCATCGTGATCCGGCGCGCAGGAGCGCGCGCAGGCAGATCAGATGAAGGTTCTGGGCGGCTCGTTCGGGCCTTCGGCCAGGCGGCCGGACAACTTGCGGGCCTCGACGGAGGCCGGCACACATGCGCCGAGCAACGGTACCGGCAGCGAGGCTTTGCCGAACGCCATCTTCACGCAGCCGCCGCACGGGGTGTTGTTGCAGCACATGCCACGGCAGGAGGCATCGGGTGCTCCGCGCCCAGCCTCGATCGCGACCTCGAAATGCCGCGCTGTTGCCGATCCGACCTCGGACGGCGCCGGTCGGCTCACGGCTTGGTCCGCCATGTTCGCCAGGGCGATCGCAATGGCGGCCTCATCGATTGCTGGCGTGACCTGCACCACAGCCGGCGCCGCCACGGCAGCCGGATGCGCATGTCCCGGATGGGCATTTGCGACGCCCGCGCCAAGGAACGCCGCGATCACGAGGAACGCGGCTCCGAGCAACGGCGAGAGGAGCCGGTGGAATGTCATCCAGTGACAAATGTATCGGCGTCGCACGGCATTTCAAGGGCAGGCGGTGCCGCAGCTGGGAGTGTGGCTGCCGGGACACGCATCATGGGGATCGTTCGCTGACGGGCTGGATGCGGGGAACGGGTCGGGCACGCCTGTCGTTCGCTGTCCCGTCGATGCGTCGAGCAACCAATGGAATCCGGGGTACAAAATGGACGACAGCTCTCGCCAACTTCTCCTCGCGACCTTCGCCTATCTGGTGTTCATGGGCTGCCTGATCGGCACGTTGGGCGCGGCTTTCGGGGGCTGACCGCCTCAGTCTCTACTCCGCAATTCGCATATCTCGCGCATGCGCCCGCGGGTTGCATACCGCGGGATTTAGGTGTTGTATGGCGACGCATTCCAACGCCAGAGGGGGGCGAATGGCCATGCAGAACTTCATCCGCCGAAAGAACATCGAGAATCTGACGAAGCAGCTGGCGAGCGGCCGGCTCGACGAGGCGCAGCGTCGCTATGCCCAGCAAAAGCTTGCCGAGGAGCTGGCAGCGCAGAGGGCCTTGCTCCAGAACGGCCCGCAGTCCGGTGACGACGAACCGGACCTCGTTCCGGTCGCGAGCAGGATCGACGGCCAAGCCGCTCCCTGCTGATCGCGCTCCCTTTTCAACGTCTTCAGCCGCGGCGGCGGTCGATCTCGGCGCGCGCGTTGCGGCGTGCCATTTCCTCGGCTACTGCCGAGGGCACGCAGACCTTGTTCACGGGATTGAGCACCGTGCCCAGCGACTTCGCGATGACTAGGGCGACCGGGATGCCGACGATCGAGAAGCAAAGCGCGAACACCTGGATCGCGTTCAGCACCACGAACACCACGCCGAACGGCAGATAGACCAGCATCACCAAGGTCGAGTAGGCCCGCCACAACGGGTTCTGCGGCATGTCGAGGTCCGACTTGCTCACCATCTCGTTGCCGAACGGCGCCAGCAGGAACTTGCCGAACTCCATCAGCCCGAGCCCCAGCGGGGCGGTGATGACCAGCAGCGTGAGCAGCAGGCCGAGCAGCCAGTAGAAGGCCGCCGTGAGGAAGCCCAGGAACGGGACGTGCCAGAGAATGTTGCCCAAGGTCCGCACCGACTCTCTCCCTCATCGCCACCCGCGGCGCGGCGTCACCATGCCCCGTCGGCCGGGCGCGTGGCAATCGCCGGCCGCAGCGCGCTTCCATGAGCTGACGGAATGAACCTTCGGCACGAATGAATTTCCAGCTTCCGTGACGGCACCCTAGCCTCCTTCACCTGAAATGAAGAGGGAGGCGGGGATGGTGAAGCGTCGGACGATGGGATGGCTGGCGGCGGCCGCGGTGACGCTGATGATGCCGGCAGCGGGCGAGGCGCAGCAGCCGAAGACGCTGCGGGTCGTGATGCATTCCGACCTCAAGATCCTCGACCCGATCTGGACCTCGGCCTTCATCGTGCGCAACCACGGCTACATGGTCTACGACACGCTGTTCGCGCTCGACGGCGATCTCAGGATCAAGCCGCAGATGGTCGAAAGCTGGAGCGTCACGCCCGACAATCTCACCTGGACCTTCACCCTGCGCGATGGGCTCGAGTTCCATGACGGCCAGCCGGTCACGACCGAGGACGTGCTGGCCTCGCTCAAGCGCTGGGCGGCGCGCGATTCGGTGGGCCAGATCCTGTGGGGCAAGCTTTCCGAGGCGAAGGCGGTCGACGCGAAGACCTTTCAGCTCGTCCTGAAGTCGCCCACCGGCGTCGTGCTGCAGGCGCTGTCCAAGCCCTCGGGCAATCCCTTCATCATGCCCAAGCGGGTCGCCGAAACCTCGCCCAACGATCAGATCAAGGAGTTCGTCGGGTCCGGTCCCTTCATCTTCAAGGCCGACGAGTGGAAGCCCGGCGACAAGACGGTCTATGTCAGGAATCCGAAGTACAAGCCGCGCTCCGAGCCGGCGTCCGGTCTCGCCGGGGGCAAGGTGGCGAAGGTCGACCGCGTCGAGTGGATCGCCATGCCCGACCAGCAGACCGCGGTGAGCGCGCTGCAGGCCGGCGAGATCGACATCATCGAGGCGCCGCAGCACGACCTCTATCCGCTGCTGAAGAAGGACCGCAACGCCGAGCTGATCAATCCCAGCAAGTGGGGCAACCAGTACATCTATCGCTTCAACCAGCTGCACAAGCCGTTCGACAATGCGAAGAACCGGCAGGCGATGCTCCACGCGCTGAATCAGAAGGACTTCCTCGACGGCGTGATCGGCGACCCGCAATTCTACCAGGTCTGCAAGGCGATGTTCATCTGCGGCGGTCCCTACGAGACGACGGTGGGCTTCGCCGACAAGTACGAGAGCGATTTCGCGAAGGCGAGGCAGCTCCTGGCCGAGGGCGGCTACGACAACACCCCGGTCGTGCTGCTGCATTCGACCGACCTCTATGCGCTGGCCAACATGGCGCCGATCGCCAAGGCGCTGATGGAGAAGGCCGGCATGAAGGTCGACATGCAGTCGATGGACTGGCAGACGCTGGTCGCGCGGCGCGCCAAGAAGGATGCACCGGACAAGGGCGGCTGGAACGTGCTGATCACCTCGACCTCGGCGCCCGATGCGCTCGATCCCCTGGCGCTGGGCTTCATCGTGGCGACCTGCGACAAGGCCCCGTTCGGCTGGCCGTGCGACGAGGAACTCGTGCGTCTGCGCAGCGCCTTCGCCGACGAACCCGACGAGGCGAAGCGCAAGGAGATCGTCGAGAAGATCCAGCTTCGCGCCGCCGAGGTGCCGACCCATGCCTTCCTCGGCCAGTTCACCAGCGCCATGGCGCGTCGCAAGACCGTCAGCGGCAACGTCACCTCGCCGGTGACGGTGTTCTGGAACGTCGAGAAGCGGTAGGGCGGGAGCGTTCCGACATGGCGAGCCGGGTCCTGATCGCGCAGTTCATGCACGAGACCAACACCTTCTCGAAACTGCCGACCACGCTGGATGACTATCGCCGCCAGCGCCTCGTCGAGGGCGAGGCGATCGTGCCGAACTTCACGGGCACGCGGAACGAGCTGGGCGGCTTCGTCGACGCGGCGAAGACCCATGGCTGGGAGCCGGTGTGGGGCGTCGCCGCCAACACCATTCCCTCGGGGCCGCTCACCCGCGAAGCCTGGGAGCATATCCGCGACCGCATCCTCGACGCGGCACGCGGCGGTGGGGACGGGAAGGGCCCGGTCGATGCGGTCTGCCTGTCGCTGCACGGCGCCATGGTCAGCGAGACCGAGGACGATGCCGAGGGCGCGCTGCTCGAGGCAGTGCGTGGCGTGGTCGGCCCCGGCGTGCCGGTGGTGGCCACGCTCGACCTGCACGCCAACGCCACGGCACGGATGGCGCAGCATGCCAACGCGCTGGTGAGCTATCGGACCTATCCGCATGTCGACGGCTACGAGCGCGCCGTGCAGGCGGCCCGGCTCGTCGAGGATGCGCTGCAGGGACGCAAGCGGCCGCGCTGCCTGCTGGTGCAGCCGGCGATGCTCAAGGGCGCCGACCATGGCCGCACGACGCAGCCCGGCATCATGCGCGACCTGCTGGCTCGTGCCGAGGCTCTCGAGAAGCAGCCGGGGTTGAACGTGGTCTCGATCCAGGTGGGCTTCACCTGGTCGGACATTCCCTGGGCCGGTCCGTCGATCGCCGTCAGCCACGAGCCGGGGGCGGAAGCCGCTGCCGCGCAGGCCACCGAGGCGCTGATCGCGGAGATGTGGGCACGCCGCACCGAGTTCTCCTCGTCTTACCGTTCGATCGACGAGGCGGTGGCGGCCGCGCGCCGCGGCGGCGACCGGCCGCTGGTCCTGGCCGAGGGCACCGACAATCCCGGCGGCGGCGGCTACAACGATGCGCCCAATCTCCTGCGCGCGCTGCTCGAAGCCGGCATCCCCAATGTGGCCGTCGGCACGATCTACGATCCCGGCACGGTGCGGCAGGCGCTGAAGGCAGGCGTCGGCGCGCGTATCGGGGTGGCGCTGGGTGGCCATACCGATCCTTCGCTCGGCGCCCCGGTCCAGGCGATGGCCGAAGTGCTGCACCTCTCCGACGGCAATTTCCGCAACGACGGGCCGATGAACGCGGGCGTACAGGTCGCGCTGGGACCGACCGTCGTGCTGCGGCTCGGCGACGGCATCGACGTCGTGACGACCTCGACGCGCATGCACACGATCGATCTGCAGGTGTTTCTCAGCCAGGGCATCGATCCGCTCGCGCGCAACGTGCTCGTGGTCAAAAGCTCACAGCATTTCCGTGCCGCGTTCGAGCCGATCGCGCGCGAGGTCATGCTGGTCGACGCCGGCGGCCTCTGCTCGACCGACGCCTCGCGCTTCACCTACGCCAAGCTGCGCCGCCCCATCTGGCCGCTCGACCCGGTCGAGGAACCCCTGGCCGGGTAGCACGCCTGGTTTTTGGTCGTTGCCTGCGAATATCGGAAGCTGAAATTTCACGTTTCCGGGCAGCAGCACGGCGGATTCCTCTGCCTGACCCGCAAATTGCGCCGGCAACACGGAACTTTGGTGACGGACGAGACATCACACCTCATGCGCGGACGCGCCATTTGGGTTAGGTAACGTCGATGTCCGACATCGAAACACTCCGCAAATCGCTCGCCGTCCCGTCCGAAGGGCTGGCTTCCGAAGACAAGAAGGCGATGGCCATCGACGCCATCACCCGGATCCTCGACGCGCTGGAGCAGGGCGTCGGCACGTTCGGCGAATGGGAGCAGCGCTGCCTTGCCGCGTCGATCATCGCGCTCCGTGCGGGAAAGTACGACGACTCCCGGGCGCTGGCGCGCCGCGCCATCTGGCCCGAGGAGAATCGCCGCAATTCCGGCGTCGCCCGCCTGCTGCTGCGCCCGGGAATGCTGACGATTCCCGAACTGCGGAGCGAGTTCAAGATCGCGCAGTCGATGCCACCTCGGAGGGTCCGCCCGGTCGAATAGGGCCCGGCCGCCGCCGTCAGGGCGCCCACCACTCCCCCTGGCGCTCTACATACCGCGTCATCCGCCGTTCGACCCGGTCCTCGTGGCCGAGATCGCGCTCGGTGAAGCGGAAGAGCAGGGCCCCGACGCCCAGGCAGCGCGTGTCGTGGATGTCGCCGGGCAGATAGGCGCGCGCCTCGCCCGGCCGCAGCAGGCCGCTGTCGCGCGCCACCAGCCGCTCATTTCCCTGCGAATCGGTTGCTTTCGCATAGGTGACGACTTCGAGCGTGCCCGATTGCACCCCATAGACCACCCAGGATCGGCCATGGTCGTGCGGCGGCCGGTAGAGGCCGCCCGGTTCGGCATGCGCCAGCAGAAGGAAGCCGTGCGCGGGATCACGGTACAACTCGCGCGAGGCCGGCCGCTCGGCCAGCAGCGCCGCCAGCCAGGCTTCGCGCGGATCGGCGAGCATCAATGCCGCGAGGCCCGCCCGGCAGCGCTGGACCAGCACGCTGTTCAGCGGTCCCCAGTCGCCGCGCACCTCGGCGATGAACTGATCGAGTGAACTGTCTGCCATGTTTTCTTCACCAACCCGGTAAATTCCGGGAGGCAGGTATTGACTCGCGAGACAGTGCGGAAGACGCACGGCTTGCAGACTATCGTTGCGTTTGGCGCCATAGTCGACAGCCATGGCCCGCGCCGACTTCAACCTGTTGCACACGCTCGACGTGCTGCTCGCCGAGAGCAACGTCACCCGCGCCGCCCGGCGCCTGCGGCTCAGCCCCTCGGCGATGAGCCGGGCCCTGGCGCGCCTGCGCGCTGTTACCGGCGACGCGCTGCTGGTGCGCGCCGGGCGGACGCTGGTGCCGACGCCGCGGGCGCTGGAGATTCGGGAGCGGGTGCGGGTTCTCGTCGAGGAGGCGGACGCCCTGCTGCGTCCCGTCGGGAGGCTCGATCCGGCGCGGCTGCAGCGCAGCTTCACCCTGCGCAGCAGCGACGGGCTGGTCGAAACCTTCGGCCCTGCGCTCCTCCGCGCGGTGCAGGAGGAGGCGCCGCAGGTGCAGCTGCGCTTCGTACGCAAGCTCGACAAGGACAGCCAGGGTCTGCGCGACGGGACCTTCGATCTCGAGACCGGCGTGGTGGCCGCGATGATCGGCCCGGAGATTCGCGCGCGCGCTCTCTTCACCGACCGCTATGTCGGCGTGGTCCGCGCCGGGCATCCTCTGGCAGAGCGCGATGTGACGGCCGCCGACTATGCCGCCTTCGGCCATGTCGTCGCCTGGCGCGAGGGTCTCGATCTCGGCCAGGTCGACGAACTGCTGGCGAAGCAGGGGCTGCGCCGGCCCGTCGTGACGACGGTCGACGGCTTCTCCGCGGCCCTGGCTCTGGCCCGCGGCTCGGACCTGGTGGCGACCGTGCCGGAGCGACACACGGCCGGGCTTCGGCACGGGCTGCACGCTTTCAAGATTCCGCTGACGCTGCGCGACTTCACCATCTCGCTGCTCTGGCATCCGCGCTTTGAAGGCGACCCGGCGCATCGCTGGCTGCGCGACAAGGTCTGCGAGGCCTGTGCGATGACGCGCATGCGGCCGTACGATTGATACAAAACGGACGGCACGTCGCCATGCCGGCGCCCCGCTTCCTCGTGATATCCTGCGACCCGCTGTTGTTGCGAGGGTACCGGTGCGCAGGGACGACAGAAAGCTTGCCGAGCTCGAGACGAATCTCAATCGACTCCGCGACGATCTCAACGATCTGTCGAAGGCGCTGAACGTCAATCCGCGGAACACCAGCCTGGTGATCCGTCGAGTCAACCTGATGGGCCGCATCGTGGCCGCTCAATCCACCGTAGAGCAGCTGCGCGGCACCCTGCACCACGCCTGAGAAGGCCTTCTCGCTGCCCGGCGCGGATCAGCCGCCCAGGCCGCGCTTCCGGCGGCAGTCTTCGAGCTCGCGGATCGCCGCCGCGACGCCGCCGAGCGGGAATTCATAATCCTGCGTCTCGTCGCCCACGAGGCCCTCGCGCCCGCCCTTGCGCAGACCTGAAAGTTCGGCTTCGCCCAACCAGGCGATGCTCCAGCTGCCGACGCCGACGCCACTCAGCTGGTTGCCGCCGCCATTGCCAAAGCCCTTGCCGTCGATCTGGAAGGAGCCCTGCCAGTCCTTCGGCCCCTTCATCGGCACGGCGACCTGCCACTGCCGCGAATCGCCCGGCTGGACGAGATCCACGCCGATGCGGACCCGGCACCTGCCGGCATTGGAGTCGGCTACGCAGTACATGAAGGTCTGGCCGCTGCGCGCCGCGCGGATCCTCCAGGGACCGGCCTCACCCCAGGGCTTCTCGAACCTGTCAGTGGCGACGATGTCGTAGCCGCCATAGCCGTTGGGGGCTGCCAGCTGGCCGTTGGTGCAGCGGCTGGCGAGCCGGCGGATGTGCGCCGACGCCCCCCCTCGACCTCGGTGCGGTCGGTCTTCAGGCACCAGTCGACATGCGCCTTGGTGACGGCATGCACGCCCTTGCTGAAATCCTGGCAGGCCGGATTGATCGCGATGGCGTCCTTCGCCGCGGTTGCCGCCGCCGCCGCATACTGCTGGCAGAAGGTGGCGTCGCCCGGTTCGGCCCGGGGCACCACGGGAGCGGCGAGGAGGGCGAGCATCGTCACCAGGGAAAGCAGGTCTTTACGCATGATCGTTCGCACTCCGGTCAACGCTACTGATGGGACGTCATGCAGCCATCGATCCGCGCGCTCATCGCGTCGGGATCGCCGAGGTCGAAGCTGCGCGTCACGTTGCGCGCGGGAAGCTGCACCTCCATGCGCCTCGATTCGAAGAAGACGTCGGTGAAGCCGTTCTCCAGCGCCGGGCTCCACAGGCGGTCGGGCGACCGCTGCGCCATCGGGAAGGTGAAGCGCTTGCCGCTCGGCCTGAGCACGATCACGACCTCGTCCTTTGCCCCAGCGGTGCCGGGGCCCGGCAGGATGAACTGGCGCTGTCCGTCGTCGCCGAAGCTCATGCGCAATCCCTGATTGTTCGGCCCCGTCGTGTCGGCGATGCAGCGCACGAACTTGCCCTTGTCGTGTACGCTGCTGACCTCCCAGCCCCCGAAGATGCCAAGGTTCTTCGTCTGTCCCGCCGTGGGCGCCGCGAGACCCAACATGGCCGTCATCGCGCTCACGGCCACCAAACCCCTACTGCGCCCCAACATCTTAAACTCCCGGCAAACCATCGCCGCCGCTCCGTGCGGCGCCGTCCGGATCGCATATTTCATACCAATTGCAATTAAGGATAAGCCGCATACCGGCGGGAGATTCTGTTGCTCTCCCGCGGCACTTCGGCCAGAAGAAACACGGGTGTCCGCACATCGGTACGGGCAGGGACTAGCGCTGGTCGGGCCGCCAGCGGCCCCTTTTCCGTGCGAGACCCATGACCCGCAATCCCAACGTGCGACCTACACTGCTGCGCCGCTTCATCGACAACGAGGCGTCGGGCGGCATCGTCCTGATGGTGGCGGCCGCGCTGGCGCTGATCGTCGCCAACTCCCCGCTGGCTCCAACCTATTTCGCGACACTCAAGACCTATGTCGGGCCGCTCAGCGTCTCGCACTGGATCAACGATGCGCTGATGGCGGTGTTCTTCCTGCTCGTCGGGCTGGAGATCAAGCGCGAGATCGTCGACGGCCAGCTCTCGACCTGGTCGCGGCGCATCCTGCCCGGCCTCTGCGCCGCCGGCGGCATGGCCGTGCCGGCGCTGATCTTCGCGTCGCTCAACTGGAACAATGGCGAGGTGATCCGCGGCTGGGCGATTCCCACAGCCACCGACATCGCCTTCGCGCTGGGCGTGCTGTCGCTGTTCGGCAACCGGGTACCGGCCTCGATGAAGGTGTTCCTGACGGCGCTGGCGATCATCGACGATCTCGGCGCGGTGCTGATCATCGCGGTCTTCTATACCGGCAATCTCGACCTCGCGGCCCTGGGCGGTGCGGCCGCGGTGCTGGTCGCACTGCTGGCGCTCAACCGGCTGGGCGTGAGGGCGCTGTGGCCCTATCTCCTGCTGGGGGCCGTGCTGTGGCTGCTGGTGCTGCTGTCGGGCGTCCATGCAACGGTCGCGGGCGTGGCGCTGGCGCTCACCATTCCGCTCACGCGCGCGGTGGGCGGCGGTCACGAACGTGGGGTCGCTTCGCCCCTGCACCGGCTGGAGCACGCGCTGGCCCGGGTCGTGCCGTTCGTCATCATTCCCGTCTTCGGCTTCGCCAATGCCGGCGTGTCGCTGGCCGGCTTCGACGCCCGCGCGCTCGTCGACCCGCTGACGCTCGGCGTCGCGGGCGGCCTGGTCGTCGGCAAGGTGATCGGCGTCTACGGCACCGCGCTCGCGACCGTGAAGCTCGGCCTTGCGGACGGTCCGACCAACGCGGCACCCTTGCACGTGCTGGGTGTGGCGCTGCTCTGCGGTATCGGCTTCACGATGAGCCTGTTCATCGGCCTGCTCGCGTTTCCCGACAGTCCGGCCCTGCAGGACGGGGTGAAGATCGGCATCCTGCTGGGCTCGGTCGTCTCGGCCGCGTTCGGCGCCCTGATCCTGATGCTGAGCCCGAAACCCGGCGGCGCCGAGGCGAGGGCTTTCTGATCGATCGGGCCGAGGTCATGACGGGAGTGGAGCGGGCAGATACGGCCGGCATGGTACGCCGCACCTTGCCCCACACCGCTACTGGCAGTTTACTTCGATGCGGCGCGGCGGCGTCCTGAACCAGGGCGGAGAGCTGTCCATCGCCGGCTGCGGCTTCGGCCAGGCACCCGACTTGAGGCGCGCCTCGATCAGCGGGACGAGCTGCTGCAGGATCACCCAGCCCTTCATGCGCGTGCCGGGATAGGTCGTGTGGACGCCGTCGGCATAGAGGTCGGGATCGAAGGGCATCGTGCCGGCGATATCGATGAAGTCGATGCCGCGTTCCTGCGTGTACTTCTTCAGCACCCGGTTCTGGAAGTTGGCCAGCCGCTCGAGGTCACGATAGCGCCACGGGTACATATAGAGATTCAGATAGTCCCAGGTCATGCGGTTGCGGACCGGATCGAGCTTCAGCCCATCCTTCACCATCCACAGGAACGAGGTGACCGCGAGCTCTGCATCGATCGGCTTCAGGTCCGCCTGGATCCGGTCGAGGTCGCCCAGGATCTGGGTTAGCGACACCGGCAGGTCCTTGCGGGCGATGTCGGGATCGGTTTCCGAAAGGTCTTTCGGCCAGGTGAGCTGGTAGTCGGGCTTCGGCGCCTCCAGCCCCGTGGACGGCAGCTCCTCGGAGGCGCGTAACGTCTGGATGCGGCGCACGATGTCAGAGTAGCGCGCGAGCACGTTCAGCCAGCCGGGGCCCGGCGGTTCGCGCGGCTTCATCGGCTGGGGCTTCTCGCCCTGGGGCATCGACGCGACCAGGCTCTCCAGCCTGAACTGGTTGCCGCCCTCGTGATAGATGACGAGGTCGGGCCGCGCCGGCACGATCTCGGTACGGACGATCGACTCGATCCCCTCCGAGTTGATGGATTCCCGGGCCGCACTGGCGACTTCGATCCTGAGGTCGGGCCGGTTCTTCGCCGCCCAGAGGTTGAGCCAGTGCGCGATGAACTCCGGATAGGAGTAGGGCATCTGGTGCGTGTCCGCCGTCGTCGAGGCGCCGGCGAAGACGATGCGGATCGTCTTCGGCGCGCGCGCGAAATCGATCGGTGCCCCGCGCCAGCCCAGCTGGTTGGTCACCAGCCCGACCGGCGAGGTGGTGTTCGGCCGGAAGCGGAAGGGCGGGTTGGGCTTGCCGTCCTCGGGATCGAAGAGCTCGAGCGAGCCCGGCGCCTTGGCGAAGAACGGGCTCTTGCACGGATCCCCCACCAGCACCGAGTTCCAGATCTTGAAGGCTTCCGCCGACTGGAACGGAGTGCCTGCTTTCTGCAGCGCGCGGTCTAGTTCCATCGCCTCTTGCGGCACTGGCTTGCGGTTGGGCAGCGGCGGCGGATCGCTGAAGAACCAGGCACGCTCCACCGACGCCGCGCGCGGCACCTCGTCGAGGCGCTCGGCCGTGGTGTCGTTGCCGATGTTCACCAGGCGAACGGGAAGCTCGAGCTGGGTAAGGGGCAATCCCGCCAGAATGCGCGCAGCACCTTCGGCGAAGATCAAACCGATCAGAATCGAGACGGACATCATGATGGCATTCGCCATCGTTCGACCGTTCAAGGGCATGTCCTCTGCTGATGATGGTCCCCGGGCAGGCCGTTCTAGGGGCTCGGGCCGGCGAGGAAAAGCGCGACTTTGTCACCCGCGGCCGTGACGGCGGCGTCGTCTTCTAGGAAGATTCCAGGAGACTCGCGGACGGAGGGTCCGCGGCTTCGAGTTCGGCCGCTCGCTCGTCCATTTCCCGCGCATAGCTAAGCAGCCGGTCGCGATCTTCCGGCGACAGCATGCCGGACGCTAGCCGGCGGGCTTTCTGGGCTTGCAGGCGGGCCATCCTGGGCGTGAGGGCGGGCTTGGGGTAGCTGCGCATGGCGCTTTCGCTACGAATCGTTCGAGGGTACGGATCAGCCGGTGAACCGAAATCGCTGTCCAGACACGCCCCGGCGGAATCGGGGGTGGCGAACAATCGCAACGGCCGGTTGGCTGCCGGAATCCGCAGCGTTTCAGGGCGGCACCTTCTGGAAGCGCGCTGGGCACTCGCGGTGCTCGGGCATCGCCTCGAGCTGGTCACTGGTTCAGTCGGCCACCGGGCATGGACGTTGCCATTTTCGGCGTGCATGAAGTCGAGAGCGCTCAACGGCCTCGCGCCACTGCCGAGGAAGCCGCCGATGTTCACGACCTGCGCGGAAGGGTCCACAATGCGGACTAAGGCCGGCGCGCTTCGGCGTTACCGAAAATCGTCCGCCCGGAGCTCGATCGTCTGGCCGTGCGGAGTGCGATCGGCGGCGTGATCCCAAGCGTGATAGTAACGTTCGAGCGTCTCCGGGGAGGCGATGCCCTTGCGAGCCACCAGCCGTTCGAGCGTCGCCATCCAGTGGCGGTAATAGGTCGTGCCGTCGTCGGGATCGCCCTCGGCGATGGCGGCCTTGATCTGGTTGCCGAGTTCGTCGGCCCATTCGTTCCAGGTGAACACGCCGCGCTGCTGCAGGGTGAGGGCCATGGCGAAGGCCTGGGCCTGCCACGGCTCGGCGAAGACCGGCGCCTCGCCCTCGCACGGGATGCCGGGCACCGTCTCCAGCACGGCGCGGACCGAAGCTTGATCCTCCGTCATCACGCCGGTTCCAGGTACGGCTCGAACGCCTCGATCGAAACGGTGGCGCCCGCCTCGGCGTCGGGGCCCCACAGTTCCCGTGCGTCGAACACGACCGTATAGAGCCATTCGCCCTGTTCGATACCCTTCTCGACCATCGCGTCAGGATAGGTGTGGCAGCCCTGGATGCGCTCGATCGCGCCGAGGTGGCCGCGTGCGAAGCGCGGCAGGCGGGTGTGCGAGCGCGGGTGGATGTTGCGCGTCTGCACCTTCTGGCCGACCGCGAAAGCGGCGGGCGCGCGCGGCGGCTGGTCGTGGTTGGGGCGGCTGACGGCAGCGCCGGCCTGCGGTCCCGACAGCGGCTTGCGCTTCAGCGGCCGGCCGGGTCCGTTCGAATGGCCGCTTGCCAGCTCCGCTTCCGATACGAGGCCGCGATCGAGGCAGAGCCGCTCGAGCCGCAGGAACCACTTCTTGTAATAGGATGAGGAGAGATAGACCGCGGGCGGCAGCGTCTCGATCCAGTAGCGGCCGACATCGATGTTCCATTCGCCCGCCGAGCCCATGACCCGGTTGAGCGCGAAGGAGCGCGCCTGCCAGTCGCCATGGAAGGGCACCTCGTGCGGATCGGGTGCGACCTTGCCGAAGCCGTCCATGCCGCCCATGTCGTGCACGCCGTTCATGCTGCGACCTCGTTCGCAGGCCTGGGGAAGCCGGTGCCGATCATCGAATCGCGGGTGACGAGCGACGCGAGCTTCTCCTCGGACCAGCCTTCGGTCGCGGCGGGCCGCATCGGCAGCACGATGAACCGCGTCTCGGCCGTCGAATCCCACACCCGGACCTTCGCCTCGTCGGGCAAGGTCACGCCGAAGTCGGCCAGCACCTTGCGCGGCTCCTTGACGGTGCGGGCGCGGTAGGGGGCTGACTTGTACCACGCGGGCGGCAGGCCCAGCAGGTCCCACGGGTAGCAGGAGCACAGGGTACAGACGATCATGTTGTGCGTGGTGGGTGTGTTCTCCACGGCGATCAGATGGTCGCCCACCTTCTGCTCGAGCCCGAGCTGCGCGATCGCCTTGCTGGCATCGGCGAGCAGCGCCGCCTTGAAGTCCGCATCGACCCAGGCCCGCGCCACCACCTGCGCGCCGATATGCGGACCGACCTTCGTCTCGTAGGTCTCGATGATCGAATCGAGTGCCGCGGGATCGACGTAGCCCTTCTCCGTCAGGATGGTTTCGAGCGCCCGTACCCGGAGCTGCATCTCCGACAGTTCGGACCCATGCTCGTGGTCATGATCGTGATCGTTCGACATTGAATTCCCTGATCGCCTGCGCGCGGCGCGCAGAGTAGTGCATTCCGCGTCAGCGCAACAATGCCCGGTCTGCGGGCGAGGTGGTTCCGCCCTCTCGCCG
>JAGNNA010000044.1 GCA_017990895.1 Reyranella sp. | reverse complement strand
ATGGGCAGCCCGCACGAAGTCTCGGGGGCCGCCCACGTGGCCGGCCGCACGGCGCTCCGCCTCGAAGGCGTGGCGCCTTCGGTCGAGGCACGGCTCAAGGGCCTGCGAGAGCTGATGAAGGACGCCGGGGCCAGGATGGAAGAACTCGGCACGCTGGAAAGCCGAGCCTTCTGGCGCGAGGTGCGCGACGTGGTCCCGTTGAAGGCCGCGCCCGATGCCGTGGTCTGGAAGATCTCGTGTCCGCCGACCGAAGGGCCTGCGATCCTGAAGCGCATCAAGGCGGAACGCCCCGCCGTACAGGCTTTCTACGACTGGTCGGGTGGCATGATCTGGCTCGCTCTGCCGCCGTCGACTGACGCCGACCACACGATCGTTCGCGGTGCGCTGGGCGCGACCGGCGGACATGCAACCCTGATCTGCGCGCCAGAGGCCGTGCGCGCTGCCGTGGCCGTTTTCCAGCCGCAGTCGCCTGCGCTCGCGGCGCTGGCCGCGCGCGTGAAGGAGAGCTTCGATCCCAAGGGTCTCTTCAATCCGGGCCGGATGGGCTGACGTGCAAACCAATTTCACCCTGGCCCAGCTTGCCGATCCCGAGAACGCGCGCAGCGAGCACATCCTGCGCAAGTGCGTCCATTGCGGCTTCTGCACCGCCACCTGTCCGACCTTCGTGCTGCTGGGCGACGAGCGCGACAGTCCGCGCGGGCGCATCTATCTCATCAAGGCGATGCTGGAGGGCGACCGCGCGCCGACGATGCAGGAGGTGCGGCACGTCGATCGCTGCCTTTCCTGTCTCTCCTGCATGACGACCTGCCCCTCGGGCGTGAACTACATGCACCTGGTCGATCACGGCCGGCACCGTATCGAGGAGACCTATACGCGGGCGCCGGCCGACCGCTTCATGCGCGGGCTGCTGGCCTGGCTGATGCCGCGGCCCACCGCCTTCCGCCGGGCCATGATGCTGGGCCGTCTCGCCAAGCCCTTCGCGCCGCTGCTGCCGGCGACCAGCACCGATCCGGGCGGCGCCACCTTCCTGCGACGGCTGCGCGCCATGCTCGACGCCGTGCCGGCGAGTCTGCACAGGCCGTCACCGGTCGACCGGCCGCAGACCTTCCCGGCGAAGGGCCTGCGGCGAAAGCGCGTGGCGCTGATGGCGGGCTGCGGCCAGCAGGTGCTGGCGCCGGAGGTCAATGAGGCCACGGTGCGGCTGCTCACGCGCCACGACATCGAGGTGGTGAACGTCGCGGGCTCCGGCTGCTGCGGCTCGTCGGTCCTCCATGTCGGGCGCAACGAACAGGCGATCGCGCTGGCCAAGGCCAACATCACTGCCTGGCTGCGCGAGATCGACGGCGCCGGCCTCGACGCCATCGTGATCAACGCCTCGGGCTGCGGCACGACGGTCAAGGATTACGGCAACATGCTGGCCCACGAGCCGGAATGGCATGAGAAGGCGCTGCAGGTCGCCAAGCTCGCCAAGGATGTCAGCGAGGTCATGGTCGACATCGGACTCGTGAACGTCGAACCCAAGGGCCTCACCGTGGCCTACCATTCGGCCTGCTCGATGCAGCACGGCCAGAAGGTGATCGAGCCGCCGAAGCGGCTGCTGCGCGATGCCGGCTTCATCGTGAAGGACGTGCCCGAGGGTCATCTCTGCTGCGGCTGGGCCGGCACCTACCAGGTGCTGCAGCCCGACCTGTCGCGCCGCCTGCGCGACCGCAAGGTGGCCAACATCGAGAGCGTGAAGCCCGACGTGATCGCCGCCGGCAACTTCGGCTGTATCGGCAACATCGCCGCGGGTACCGGCATACCCATCGCCCATACGGTCGAACTGCTCGACTGGGCGACTGGTGGACCGAAGCCGGCCGCGCTCGACTGACCGCGAACGAGGGGGAGGCATGATCGCTCTTCGCGCTTGCCTTGCCGCCCTTCTCGGATTGATGCTCGCGGTGAATGCATTGGCGCAGAACGCCGGGAGCGGCACCATGCTCGATACCCTGTTCACCAAGCTGCAGAGCGCCACCGATCCGTCGGCGATCAAGTCGCTGGAGGCGGCGATCTGGGAGCAGTGGGTGATGGTTCCGGACATGAGCCAGCGTGCCCTGATGATGCGCGGCATCGCCGAGATGCAGCAGCAGGAGCTGAAGGCCTCGATCGAGACCTTCACGCGCCTGATCGAGGTGGCGCCGGATCTGTCGGAGGCGTGGAACAAGCGCGCGACGGCGCACTGGCTGATGGGCAACTTCCCGGCCTCCCTGGCCGACATCTGCGAGACGGTGAAGCGCGAGCCGCGCCATTTCGGCGCCTATTCCGGCCTCGGCATGATCCGCGCGGAAATGGGCGAGTATGCGCGCGCCGTCGCGGCCTTCGAGCTGGCGCGCAAGTGGAACCCGCACATCGCGGGAATCGACGGCGAGATCGCGCGGCTGAAGGCCCTGGCCGGGGATACCGGCGCCGATGCCGATCCGCTGGGTTGCGGCCGGCCCTCGACGTAGGTCAAAGTCGCCGCGCGTTCAGAATCGGGAGTGAGTGAATGGCCACGTTGTATGTTGGCGGTCGTCTTTTCGACGGCGAGAAGGTGCAGGACGGGCAGGCGGTGCTGGAAGAGGGCGGCCGCATCAAGCGTGTGGCGCCGGCCGGCGAGTTCAAGGGCTTCGCCGGCGAGACCGTCGACACGTCGGGAGCGACGCTGATCCCCGGCATCATCGACTGCCACGTCCATTCGCTGTCGGGCGCCGAGGGAAATCCCGGCGCGGTGCAGGACCGGCTGAGCGTGGCCCAGCTCACCGTGCGCGGCATGGAGTTCATGCGCCAGACCCTGGAAGGCGGCATCACCGCCGTGCGCGATTGCGGCGGCAAGGACTATATTGAGTTCGCGATCCGTGACGCCTACAACGCCGGCCGCTTCCTGGGACCGACCATGCGCTGCGCCGGCCGCATGATCTGCATGACCGGCGGCCATGGCAATCGCGTCGGCCGCGTCGCCGACGGTGTCGACGAGGTCGTGAAGGCGGTGCGCGAGCAGGTCCATGCCGGTTCCGACCTGGTGAAGATTATGGCCACGGGCGGCGTCATGACCGCCGGCGTCAATCCCGAGGACGCCCACTACAGCGCCGAGGAAATGAAGGCCGGCATTTCGGAAGCCCATCGCTTCCACAAATGCTGCGCCAGCCACGCCCAGGGCGCGCTGGGCATTCTCAATGCCGTCCGCGGCGGCATCGATTCGATCGAGCACGGCATCTTCATGGACGAAGAATGCTGCCGCGAGATGAAGGAGCGTGGCGTCTGGCTGGTGCCGACGCTCGCCGCCGTGAAGAACATCCTCAAGGGCTATGATGAGGGCGACCGCTCAATCCCGGACTATGTGATCGAGAAGAGCCGCCGCGTGTTCGACCGTCATATCGCGGCGACCAAGATGTATTATTCGGCAGGCGGCCGCATCGCGATGGGCACCGACGCCGGCACGCCGCACAACCGCCATGGCGAGAACGCGCGCGAGCTCGAGTTCATGTGCGACATCGGCATTTCCAGCCGCGACTCGCTGTTCTTTGCCACCGCGAGCGCGGCCGACCTGATGCGTCTGGTCGATCATGGCCGCATCCAGGAAGGCAACGTTGCCGACTTCGTGGTCTGCGACGGCGACGCGCTGGCCGACATCAAGCGCGCGGCCCGCAAGGAGAACCATCGGATGGTGGTCAAGCGCGGCATCGTCGCCCGCGACAACCGCGCGGCCTTTTCCCGCGAGTCCGTGCGCGTCGCGGCCTAGTAGCGGACGGGCAGGGGCGGTCCCGGAGCTTTCATGGAAGAAATCTTCCTCATCCTCGTCGGGATCGCCTGGGCACTCGGCACGCCGCTGATCGCCATCATGGCGCTGGTCCGCACGTCGGGCCTGCGTCGCCAGAACGACCGTCTCGCGTCCGAACTGGCGGCGCTGCGTCGCCAATTGGCGGCGCAACCGCTGCCGCCAGCCATTGAGGCCAATCCCGCCCTGGAGAGGCCGGTCGAGGCTGTCGTGCCGCCGCCTCCGGCACCACCCTTCGTCCCGGACCCGGAGCCCCTGGCGGAATCCGAGGCGATCGTCATCGGCGCGGATCTGCCGGCATCCCCATCCGAGCCCGTGTTGCCACCACTCCCGGCCATCGAGCCGGTGAAGGGCGGATGGGAGCAGCGGCTCGGTGCCCGGGCATTCCTGTGGATCGGCGCCATCACGCTCGCATTGTCGGCGGTCTTCCTCGTCCGCTACTCGATCGAGGAGGGGTATCTCTCGCCCGAAGTACGGGTCATCCTCGCCGCGCTGTTCGGCTTCGCCCTGATCGCGGGGGCCGAGCGGATGCGGCCGCGCGACGATCGCGTGTCGCAGGCGCTGGCGGCCGCGGGTGTGGCGGCGCTCTACGGCTCGCTGCTGTCGGCGGTGGCGCTCTACGACATGATCTCCAAGGTCGCGGCCGGTGGCGGTGCGGCGGCCCTCACGGCCTTCGCGATCACGCTCTCGCTGCGTCACGGCATCCTCGTCGCGGCGCTCGCCTTCGTCGGCGGTTTCCTCAGTCCCGCAATCATCGGCAGCGAGCAGCCCAACACACCGGTCCTGTTCGGCTATCTGCTGGCCATTGCCGCCGGCACCCTCACGGTTATTCGAATCCGCGGCTGGTGGATGCTCGGCTGGGGCGTGCTGGCGGGCTCGGCGCTCTGGACCTGCATCTGGATGCTGGCGGATCCCGACCTGCCTGAACTGCACTGGGTCGGCCTCTTCCTGGTGGCGCTCGCGGGGCTCTTCGTCTGGGCGTCGTGGCGACGACTGCAGGAGAGCGAGAACCCGGCGAAGGACGTGCTGGCGTTGGTCTGGGCCTCGCTGGTTGTGACCGGTGGCCTGCTGGTACTGGCCATCGCACAGGACCTTGGGGTGCAGCCCGCTGGCTGGCTGGCCCTGGCCGTGCATGGCGTCGGCATTTTTGCCTTCTCCCGCGCGGCGCCGCGGTTCCAGTTCGCCGCCGGCCTCGCCCCGGCGCTTTCGCTGGCGGCGCTGGCCCTCTGGTGGTGGACGGCGGGCGGGATCCTGGACGTTTGGAACGATGGCCGGTTCGCGTGGCTCGTGACCGCATTCGGTGGCCTGTATGCGGCGGCGGCCTTCGCCCTGCTATGGAACGCCGCCCGGCCGGGCTTCTGGGCCGCGCTGTCGGTCTCCGCCGCGCTCTCGCATTTCCTGCTCGCCTGGTACGTGTTGCGGGGCACGCCGGGTGTTCCCTGGGGGCTCATCAGCGTCGGTCTTGCTGCGCCCTTCCTCGTGGGCGCCGAGCGTCTGACCCGCTGGCGCGAGACCATGCCGGGCGCCACCGAGGCTCTGGGCTTCCTGGCCGCGGGCGTGACCTTCTTCGTCGGTGCCGCCATTCCGCTGGAACTCAGCCGCGAATGGATCACCGTCGCCTATGCTATCGAGCTGGCCGCGGTCGCCGCGATCTCCGCGCAGCTCGGGTTGGTGACCCTGCGCCGGCTCTGCTGGCCGCTGCTTGCCATCGTGGTCGTGCGCTTCGTCGTGAACCCCGAGATCCTGAAATACCCGATCGGTCTCACGCCGATTCTCAACTGGATGCTCTGGGGTTACGGTATCTCGATCGCCTCGCTGGTCGTGGCGTTACGCTTCCTGCGCCCGACCGGTGACGTGCGGCTGGTCCGCGCCGTCGAGGCGTCGGCCGCCTTGCTCACCTTCGTCCTGCTGACTCTCGAAGTGCGCAGCCTCTTCCAGCCGACGACGATGATGACCCCCGATGCCAGCTTCATGGAGCGGGCGACCTACGTCCTGGTCTGGGGAGCTTTCGCTCTGGCGGCGCTGTGGAAGGCGCGGCTGGATGGCGACCTCGTCGCCCTGTGGGCGTGGCGCCTGAGTGGCGGTGTGGCGGTCGCGGTGGTGCTGATCGTCCAGGTGCTGGTCGCCAATCCGGTGTTCGAGCCGGCGGATGTCGGCCGGCTGCCCATCCTCAACGGGCTTCTGCTGGCCTACGCGGTGCCGGCGGCGATGGCGGCCCTGGCGCGCCGCTGGATCGACATCGAACCCGACCGGCGGGTGGACGTCCTCGTCGGGGCGACGGCCTCGATCCTGGCCTTCGCCTACGTCTCTTTCGAGGTGCGCCACTTCTTCGATCCCGGTTTCGAGCGACGCGGCTTCGACGCCCATGGGCTGGAACTCTACGCCTACTCGATCGTCTGGCTGCTGTTCGGCGTCGCCCTGCTGGCGCTCGGCTTCCTGCGGCAGGCGGGGGCGCTGCGGCATGCCGGCATGGTGCTGGTCTGCATCGTGGTCGCCAAGGTCTTCCTGATCGACATGGCGGGACTGCAGGGCCTGCTGCGGGTCTTCTCCTTCCTCGGCCTGGGCGCGGCGCTGATCGGTCTCGGCTACACCTATCGGCGATTCGGGTTCGACAGAAAATGACGGGAAGCCTTTTCCCCGAGTTCAACCTGTCGCTCGACGCGCTGCGGGCGCTGCAGCTCGAGCGGCTGCGCACCACGCTCCGGGATGCCTACGACAACCAGGCGCCGTACCGCGCCAAGTGCGAGGCGGCTGGCGTCCATCCCGACCAGCTCGCCAGCCTCGACGATTTTTCGCGCTTCCCCTTCACGGAGAAGGCCGACCTGCGCGATGCCTATCCCTACGGCATGCTGGCGATCCCGCGCGAACGCTGCGTGCGGCTGCACGCCTCCAGCGGTACGACCGGTCGTCCGACCGTCGTCGGATACTCGGCGCAGGATATCGCGACCTGGGGCGACCTGATGGCGCGCTCGCTGTTCGCCGGCGGCGCGCGGCCAGGCGACATCATCCACAATGCCTACGGCTACGGCCTGTTCACCGGCGGGCTGGGCGCCCACTACGGCGCGGAGAGGCTGGGCTGCACGGTCGTGCCCATGTCGGGCGGCTTCGGCGAGCGGCAGGTCCAGCTCATCCGCGAGTTCGGCGCCCGTATCGTGCTGATGACCCCGTCCTACATGCTGGCGATCGCCGACGAGTTCGAACGCCAGGGCATCGATCCGCGCGACACGGCGATGCGCATCGGCATCTTCGGCGCCGAGCCGTGGACCGAGGGCATGCGCGCGGAGATCGAGCGGCGACTGGGCATCGACGCCGTTGACATCTATGGCCTGAGCGAGGTGATGGGGCCGGGCGTTGCATGCGAGTTCGTCGAGACGAAGGACGGACCGACGATCTGGGAGGATCATTTCTATCCCGAGATCGTCGATCCCGTGAGCGGCCGTCCCGTCGCCGAAGGCGAGCCGGGCGAACTCGTGTTCACGACCCTGACGAAAGAGGCGATGCCTGTGGTGCGCTATCGCACGCGTGACCTCACGCGCCTGATGCCGGGCTCGGTCACTGCCATGCGGCGCATGGCCAAGATCACTGGCCGCAGCGACGACATGCTGATCGTGCGGGGCGTCAATCTCTTTCCCAGCCAGGTCGAGGAACAGATCCTGCGCGACCCTGCGCTGAGCGGCCACTATGTCATCGAGCTGACGAGGACGGGCGCGCTCGACGACTTGTTGGTGCGCGTCGAGGCGCGTCAGGACCAGGAGCAGGGGAGCCGGCTTCAGTCGGCCGCCGAACTCACTCGCAGGCTCAAGGGAATGTGCGGCCTGTCGGCTGATGTCGAGATCGCCGCACCGGGAACGATCGAGCGGTCGCTGGGCAAGGCGCGCCGTGTCATCGACAAACGCCCGAAGGGTTAGAGCCCGGAGGCCAGGTGGATCCGGGCCTTCAGCAGGCTGGGGTGGTCTGGAAGCTGGCTGACTTCAGGCGTAATGAGCTTGGCCTGCGATACCGGCACCGCTGCCTTTGCCCGGCCAACCGAGGCGTCGACGACGACGGCGAGCGTGATCAGCGCGGCGGCGATCAAGAGCAGGTCGATCCAGGAAAAGCGCGACTTGCGGAGTTCATAGGGGACGGCGATCGCCCGCTTCTTCTTCTGGCCTTGGTTCATGATGGCCTCTGGGGGACATTGTTTTAGGCTGGGCTGGAATGGTTGCTTTATGATTCCGATTTCCGTCCGGGCCGCGACCGCACTGAGGCGACAGTAAGGAAGTTTGTGTCAGCTGTTTCCGATCGCGGCGCCGGCGACGGCGGCGAAGGTCAGAATCGAGGCGGCGATGACGAGGAAGTCGATCCAGCCGAGAGACAGGCGGCGGCGCTTCATCGCCGGTCTCCCGCGTTGCTGACGGGAGCGGCGGGCAGCGCGGACGGTCCGGATGCGTGGCTCTGGGGGAGAACACCGCCAGCAAAGATGACGATGCAGATCACGACGAGCACGGCATCGACGGTGGCGAAATTGCGGCGGGACATGGAACCCCTCGTTGTGTTCGTACGAGAACACTACGGAGAGCCCGCCGCGATCATCCCTTGCAGAAGATCATGCGCACGCCCTACGGGCGCGGCCCTTCAGACGTAGGCGATGCGCAGGATGTTCGTGGCGCCCGGCGTGCCGAACGGGACTCCGGCCGTCACCACCAGCCGCTCGCCCTCCTTGGCGATCATTTCCTGTCGGGCCACCCGCACGGCCCGCTGCACCATGTCGCCGAAATTGTGTGCGTCTTCAGTGCGCACGGGATGGACGCCCCAGGTAAGCGTCTGGCGACGCGCGGTGTCGACGTTCGGCGTCAGGCAGAGGATGCGCACGTCGGGACGCTCGCGCGCCGCGCGCAAGGTCGTCGAGCCCGTGTTGGTGTAGGTGACGATCGCCGCAGCCGACAGGGTATGGGCACATTGGCGCGCGGCGGCGCTGATCGCGTCGGCCGTCGTAGCCTCGGGCTCGTGCCGGCTCGCATCCATCAGGCGGCGATAGAGCGGGTCGCCCTCGACGCTCTTCAGGATGCGGTCCATCATCGTTACCGCTTCCACCGGATAGTTGCCCGACGCGGATTCGGCGGAAAGCATGACCGCGTCTGTGCCGTCGTAGACCGCCGTGGCCACGTCTGAGACTTCGGCGCGGGTGGGCGTCGGCGCCAGGATCATCGATTCCAGCATCTGCGTCGCCACGATGGTCGGCTTCCCGGCAGTGCGGGCGGCGGCGAGGATGCGCTTCTGCAGCGGCGGCACCGCCTCCGGCGGCATCTCCACACCGAGGTCGCCGCGGGCGACCATGATGCCGTCGCTCTGCTCGATGATCTCGTCGAGATGCTCGAGCGCCTGCGGCTTCTCGAGCTTGGCCATCACGGCGGCGCGGCCGCCGACCAGCTTCTTCAGTTCGGCGATGTCGTTGGCGTGCTGCACGAAAGAGAGGGCGATCCAGTCAACGCCGATCGACAGGCCGAAGGCGAGGTCCTTGTGATCCTTCGGTGTCATGGGCGACATCGGCAGGACCAGGTTGGGCAGGTTCACGCCCTTGCGGTCGCTCAGCGTGCCGGCGACCTCGACTTCCGCGTCGATGGTCTCCTCGTCATGGGTGACGATGCGCAGCCGCACCTTGCCATCGTCGATCAGCAGTACCCCTCCGGGCTTTGCCGCCTTGAAAATCTCCGGATGCAGGAGCGGCACGCGTTCGGCCGTCCCAGGCTCAGGATCCATGTCGAAGCGCACCGTCTGGCCCTTCTTCACGACCATCGGCCCCTTGGCGAACGTGCCCAGGCGCAGCTTCGGACCCTGCAGATCGAGCAGGATCGCGATCGGGTGCTTGAACGCCTTTTCCAGCGCGCGGAGTTGTTCGACCCGCTGGCGGTGATCCTCATGCTGGCCATGGCTGAAGTTCAGCCGGAAGACGTCGGCCCCCGCTTCGAACAGAGTCCGAAGCCGCTCCGTGGTCGAGGAGGCGGGGCCGAGCGTGGCGACGATCTTGGTGAATCGATTGCGGCGCATGCAGTCAGTCTACTTCACCGGGGACGACACTTTGAAGTCGCCTGCCGCCTTGTAAACCTTGACGACGGCGGCGTCATCTAGCTTGCCCCAGCCGGCGCCTGCCGCGGCGATGAAGAGCTGATGGGCGGCGGCGGCCAGAGGGAGGGGCAGGCGCATCTCATGGCCCGTATCCAGCACCAGGCCGAGATCCTTCACGAAAATCTCGATCGCCGAAAGCGGCGTGTAGTCGTCGTCGAGCATGTGCGGTACCCGATTGCCGAACATCCAGGAATTTCCGGCACTGGCCGAGATCACCTCATAGACCGCGCGCGTATCGGCACCGGCCTTGGCCGCGAGCGCCATAGCCTCCGCGGCCGTGGCGATGTGCACGCCGGCCAGCAACTGGTTCACCGTCTTGACCAGCGAACCGATGCCCGCCTTGTCGCCCAGGCGAAACACTTTCGCCGACGTGGCCGACAGGATGGACTCGGCCGCGGCGAAGGCACCCCGATTGCCCGAGGACATGAAAGTGAGCTCGCCTGATTCGGCGCGGGCCCGTCCACCCGACATCGGCGCATCGAGCAGCTCATGGCCGGTCGTGGCCAGACGCTCCTCGAGCTTGCGGATGAAGGTGGCAGGGCAGGTGGCGCACTGCATGACGAGGCCGCCCTTGCGCAGCATGGTGACCGCACCGCCCTCGCCATAGAGGACCGCTTCGACCTGCTGCGCGTTCACGACGGCGACGATGACCACATCGGCGGTCTTCGCGGCTTCAGCGGGTGTCGTAGCCGTCGTGCCGCCGGCGGCCACGAAGGCCTCGCGTGCAGCGGCACTTGGATCGACGCCGATCACCTTGTGCCCGTGCTTCAGCAGGTTCTTCGCCATGCCAAGGCCCATCGAGCCCAGGCCCACGAAAGCGACGACGGGGGTGTTCTTGTCGGTCATGGATCAGGCCTTGATGCCGTATTTTGCCGCCCAGCCGAGGCCGGCGCCGGTCGTGGTCTTCGGCTTGTATTCGAGCCCGACATATCCATCATAGCCCAGCCGGTCGAGCACATCGAGCAGGTAGAGGTGATTGACCTCGCCGATGTCGGGCTCGTTGCGGTCGGGATTGCCCGCGATCTGAACGTGCGAGGTGATCGGGAACAGGCGCTCCATCCGCTTCTGCAGATCGCCCTCGGTGACCTGCAGGTGATAGAGGTCGAGTTGCAGGCGGAGATGCGGCGCGCCGACTTCGTCGATGATCGCCCTGACCTGGTCGGTCGTGTTGGTGAAGTAGCCGGGAATGTCGCGGTGGTTGATCGGCTCCAGCACCATGGTGATGTCCATCTTGGCGGTGCGGTCGCAGATCTTCCGGAGGTTCGAGATGAAGGTGCGGTGCATCGCCTTCACGTCGGCGCCGGGCGCGATCATGCCGGACATGACGTGCAGCGTCCGGCACTCCAGCGCCTGCGCGTAGTCCAGCGCCTTGTCGATGGCGGCGGTGAACTCGGCCTCGCGGCCCGGAAGCGCCGCCAGTCCGCGTTCGCCCTTGCTGGCATCGCCCGGCGGCAGGTTGAACAGCGCCTGCGTGAGCTTGTGCTTCTTCAGCTCGGCGGCGATTTCGGCGGCCGGCGCCTCGTAGGGGAACAGGATCTCGACGGCCTTGAAGCCGTGCGCGGCCGCGGCGCCGAAGCGCTGCAGGAACGGCACTTCCTGGTAGATCCAAGACAGATTGGCGGCGAGTTTGGGCATGCTTCTTGTCCGATCAGGAAGGGTAGGCTTCTTCGACGTCGCGCACCTGGGCATCCGAGAGCGTGCGCAGCTTGAAGCCCTGCAGCAGCAGATGGAGCTTGGCCGTCTCCTCCAGCTCCTCGATGGAGGCTGAGGCGGCCGACAGCGACGTGCCGGCGACGACGGGACCGTGGTTGGCCAGCAGCACCGCGCGATGGCCCTTGGCGTAGTCGCGGATGGCATCGGCGAGCTTCGGGTCGCCCGGCTTGAAGTAGGGCACCAGCGGCAGCTTGCCGACCCGCATCACGAAGTAGGGCGTGATCGGCGGCAGGGTCGTCTCGGCATTATGGTGGCAGGACGGATCGAGGCAGGAGATCGCCACGGCATGCGTGCAATGGAGATGCACGATGGCGCCGTCCTTGGGCCGCACGTCGTAGACCGAGCGATGCAGTAGGGCTTCCTTGGTCGGCGGATCGCCGGCCACGTGCTTGCCGGAGAGGTCGATCCTGGAGAGCTGACCGGGCTCGAGCTCACCCAGCGACGAATTGGTCGGCGTCATCAGCCAGCCGTCGGCGACGCGGGCGCTGATGTTGCCGGAGGTTCCGGGGCAGAGGCCGCGCGCGGCGAGCTTGGCGCCCAGCGCGCAGATCTGCTCGCGCATCTTGGTTTCTGCGGTGCTCATAGTCTGTCGAATGCCTTGGTGAAGAAGTCGGGCGCGCCGAAATTGCCGGACTTCAGCGCGAGCAGGATGGGCTTCGAGCCGACCGAAGCGGTCCAAGGGACGCCGGGGTCGATCTCCGGTCCGATGCGCAGCGCTGTGACGTTGAGTGCGCTCACGACCGCACCTGACGTTTCGCCGCCCGCGACGACCAGTCGGCCGACACCGGCGCCCACGAGACCGCGCGCCAGCGCTGCCATCGTCTTCTCGATGGCCTGGCTCGATTTCTCGACGCCGTACTTCGCCTGCAACGCCTTCACCACTTCGGGCTTGTCGCTGGCAGACAGCAGGATCGCGCCGTTGCCAAGCTTGCTCTTCGCCCAGTCGAGCGCCTTGCCGGCCACGTCCTCGCCGCGGCAGATCGCGTCGGTATCGAGCGCCAGATGCGCGCCCTTGAAGGCAGCGATCTGGCCCAGCGTCGCCGCCGAGCAGGAGCCTGCCAGCACCGCCGAAGCGCCACCGACTTTCGGCAGCGTATCCGCGCCGGAACGATGTTCCATCAGGCCGCGGCGGCGATATGCGGCCGGCAGGCCGAGCGCGACACCGGAGCCACCCGTGACGAGCGTGTCGTCGCCGATCGCCTCGCCGATGATGCCGAGATCGGTGTCGGCCACGGCGTCGACCACGACATGGCGCACGCCGTCGGCGGCGAGCTTGTCGAGCGATTCGCGCAGGACGGCCGAGCCGGACTGGACCTGCTTCAGGGTGACGAGCCCGACCTTGTGCGGCGTCTGCCGCGCCAGAATGCGCACCAGGCTGGCATCGGTCATCGGCGTCAGCGGGTGGTGCTTCATGTGCGAGTCGGACAGCAGGACGTCGCCGACGAACAGATGGCCGAAGAAGATGGTGCGGCCGTTCACCGGGAAAGCGGGGCAGTAGATCGCCTGCTTTGCCTTCAGCGCGTCGAGCAGCGCATCGCCCACGGGACCGATGTTTCCGGCGTCAGTCGAGTCGAAGGTCGAGCAGTATTTGAAGAAGAACCGAACGCAGCCCGCGGCCTGCAGCGCCTTCAGCGCGTCGAGCGATTGGGCGATTGCATGGGCCGCCGGGATCGAGCGTGTCTTCAACGCGACGACGACCACGTCGACGTCGTCGGGGATGGTGCCCTTCGCCGGCACGCCGACGGTCTGGATCGTGCGCATGCCGCCTTTGACGAGCATGCCCGCGATGTCGGTTGCGCCGGTGAAGTCGTCGGCGATCACTCCAAGAATGGCCATGTGGGACCCTAGGCGATCACGGTTGCGGGCATCCAGAACTTTCGGCGCCTGGAGCGCCGCCGCGCTTCGTCCTCGCCGTCATAGTGATGCAACGGCGGTGCAGCATCGAAAGTGTCACGGATGTCGAGCGAGTTGACGTTGACGATGCCGATCGCACCGTTTTCTTCGGGCATCACCGCGCCGACGTAGGCGCCGCATTTGGCACAGAGCAGGTAGTCGGTGATCCCGAGGCCGAAGCGGTAGCGCGACAGGGCATTTGGTGCGCTGCGGAATTCCACGCTTCCCGTCGGATCGCCCATCGTGCGGGCGCCGTGGCGGCGGCAGAAGCTGCAGGCACAGCGGCCGACCCGCATCTCCTCGGGCTTCTTGTCGGAGGTGAGTGCGATCCTGATCGCGCCGCAGTGGCAGGAACCGGGATAGGTCGTCATGGCGCGATCAGGGTGACCCTGAAGTCGTTGACGTTGGTCCGCGTCGGCCCGGTGACGAGGCCGTCGCCCAGCATCTCGAAGAAGCCATGCCCGTCATTGTCGTCGAGCATGGCCTGCGGATCGCGCCCCTGGGCGCGCGCGCGCGCCAGCGTGTCGGGCGTGAACACCGCACCGGCAATGTCTTCCGCGCCGTCGACGCCGTCGGTGTCGGCCGACAAGCCCCAGATGCCCGCGGCGCCGTCGGCGGCGATGGCCTGGGCCAGCAGGTATTCGACATTGCGGCCGCCGCGGCCCTTGCCGCGCACCGTGACGGTGGTTTCGCCGCCGGAGAGGATGGCCGCGGGCCTGCCACCGCGTCTGGCGATCTCGATTGCTTGCTGAGCGTGGGCGGCGCCCAGTTCGCGCGCCTCGCCTTCGAGATTGTCGCCCAGCATGATCACTTCCACGCCGTGTTCCTTCGCGACGGTGGCGGCGGCTTCGAGCGAGCGCTTGGGCGTGGCGACCATGATGGTCTCGACATTGGAGAGGCGCGAATCGCCGGGCTTTGGCGTCTCCTCGATGCGGCCGGCGGCACCTTCCTGCAGATGCTTGAGCACGGTGGCCGGCGGATCGATCCGGTACTTGGCGAGCACAGCGAGCGCATCGGCGAAGGTCGTCTTGTCGGCAACGGTGGGGCCGGATCCGATGACGCCGGGGTCATCATTCGGCACGTCGGAGATCAGCCAGGAGAGCACGCGCGCCGGCTGAGCAGCGATCGCGAGACGGCCGCCCTTGATGGCCGAGAGGTGCTTTCGCACCGTGTTCATCTCGACGATGTTGGCGCCCGACTTCAGCAGGGCGCGGTTGACGTCCTGCTTGTCGGTCAGCGTGAGCCCCGGGGCTGGCTGCGCCAGCAGGGCCGAGGCGCCGCCCGAGATCAGGCAGAGCAGGAGATCGTCGGCCGTCAGGCCCTGGACGCGCTGGTGGATGCGGCCGGCGGCCTCTCGGCCCTTGTCGTCGGGAACCGGGTGCGCGGCCTCGACGATCTCGATCCGCTTGCAGATCTCGCCATAGCCGTAGCGCGTCACCACCAGCCCTTCGAGCGGATGCGGCCACTGATCCTCGACGGCGCGCGCCATGGCGGCACTCGCCTTGCCGGCGCCGATCACGATGGTCCGGCCCTTCGGCGGCTGCAGCTTCTCGATGTAAGGCGCGAGACAGGCGGCGGGACGAGCGGCGGCGAGGGCGGCATCGAAGAGGGCGCGCAGCAGGGCGCGGGCGTCGGCATCTTTCATTTGCTCGATCTTCGCACTATAGGGGCGCGATGCAACCGTTGCTCCGGCCGGGCGATCCGCCGCCGTTCTCCGTCTTCAACGAGCAGGGCCGGGCGCCGCTGTTGCTGCTCTGCGATCACGCCAGCAAGGCGGTGCCGCAGGCGCTGGGCGATCTCGGCATTCCCGAGGTCGAACTGGCGCGGCATATCGGCTGGGACATTGGCGGCCTCGACGCGGCGATCGAACTGGCGAAGGTGCTCGACGCTCCGCTGGTCGCCTCCGGCTACTCGCGGCTGGTGATCGACTGCAACCGCTGGCCGGGCGGCGAGGGATCGACGCCGGAAATCAGCGACGAGACGGTCATTCCGGCCAACAAGGACCTCACCAAGGAACAGGTCGATGCAAGGGCCGAGGCCTGCTTCTGGCCCTATCACCGCGAGGTCGACCGGCTGCTCGACGCGATGACGGCAGGCGGCCGCACGGTCTGCCTGCTGGTGATGCACAGTTTCACCCCGGTGATGAAGGGCTTCGTACGTCCCTGGCATGTCGGCGTGCTGTGGAACGACGACCCGCGCCTGCCCGAGCCGCTGCTGGAAGAGCTGCGCGTCGATCCTTCGCTCGTGGTGGGCGACAACGAACCCTATTCGGCGCGCGCGTCCTACGAATACACGCTGACCGCCCATGCACGGCCTCGGGCGCTGCCGCATTGCTCGCTCGAAGTCCGGCAGGATCTCATGAGCACACCGGACGACGCCCGTTCCTGGGGCCGTCGGCTCGCGCCCGCGATCTCGGCCGCGGTCAAAAAAGCGTTGGTGTCTGGTTAATTCAGCCGGCCGAGCCTATATCCGCAATTGGAATTCAGTTCTCACTCTCGGGAGGCGATCATGGACGACAAGACCCGTACCGAACTCGAAGCCGCCGCCTTCCGGCGTCTGGTGTCGCACCTGCAGGAGCGGACCGACGTGCAGAACATCGACCTGATGAACCTGGCGGGCTTCTGCCGGAACTGCCTGTCGCGCTGGTATCGCGAGGAAGCGGGCAAGCAGGGCATCGAGATCGCCGATCCGAAGGCCCGCGAGATCGTCTACGGCATGCCGTACGAGGACTGGAAGGCCAAGCACCAGAAGGAAGCCTCGGCCGACCAGAAGAAGGCCTTCGACGCGGCTCATCACAATCACGGCTAATGCTGGCAATGCCGGCATTCTGCCGGCCGGGGAGGCCGTCCCCGTTATCCCCATCATTCATCGCATCGTCATTATTGAGCCGACCGGGCTACGCACCCTATGGTCCGGCGGTCGAGATCAAGGAGCAGGACATGCCGGACGGCAGCAGCGTTTCCAAGAAAGTCAAAGCCGGCCCGATCTCCGCAGACCGCCTGAAGAGCTTCGTCGAGCGCATCGAGAAGCTGGAGGAAGAGCGCAAGGCCATCGGCGGCGACATCAAGGACGTCTACAGCGAGGCCAAGGGCGTTGGTTACGACGTCAAGACCATGCGCAAGATCATCTCGCTCCGCTCCATGGACGCAGCCGACCGGGCCGAGCAGGAGACGCTGCTCGACGTGTACAAGCACGCCCTTGGGATGGTCTGATTTCCTCTCGGCTGAATACGGAAATTTGATTTCGCAGGCCTCACGCAGGCGCTAGGTTTCTCCACGGCAGAATGCTCTGGTTACAGGAGCGGGCCGAGGAGGAACTCCCATGCGAAACACGGTCATTTCGGGCGTTTGCATAGCGTTGAGTCTCGGCGCCGTTCAGGCGCATGCACAGATCGCCGTTTCCTCGAACGATCACAAGATCATCCAGGAAAACGGCGTCAACAAGAACGTCGCCAACCCGCCGCCCGATACGATCACGATCATGGACCTCGGCACCTTGCCGGTGAAGGTCGTGGGCACCGTGTCGAACGTCCCGGGTAGCGTCGTCGGGCCACCGCTGTCGGTGGCGATCACGCCGGACGAGTCGATTGCGCTGATCGCCTCCTCGTCGAAGCTCGATCCCGCCGATCCGACCAAGCTTGCTCCGGACGATCGCGTGACCGTCGTCGATCTCAAGGACCGCAAGATTCTCGGTACGCTGAATACCGGCCCGGGTGCTGCGGGCATCTCGATCACACGGGATGGCAAGCGCGCCTACGTCGCCAATCGCATGGCCGGTTCGATCTCGATCCTGTCGATCGACGGCAAGGATGTGAAGCTGGTGAAGACCGTGCCGCTGATGGACGCCAAGACGCTGCTCAGCCACATGGCGGTGTCACCGGACGGTGCGACCGGCGTGGTGACGCGCAATGGCGACGCCAAGGTCGAGTTGATGAAACTGGCCGGCGACGGCGTAACCTCGTCTTCGGTGGTCGATGTGGCGCCGCGACCCTATGCCGTGTCGGTAACGCCCGACAGCAAGACTGCCGTCGTGGCAAGCCTCGGCGATCCCAAGGCCAACGGCATCCTCACCGTGATCGATCTCGCCACGGGCAAGATCGTGGGCACCGTCGACATCGGTCACGAGAATCTCGAAGGCATGATCATGTCGAGCGACGGTCGCTGGATCGCCGGAGTCGCGCATGCCGGCTCGACCCGGCCCAAGGATGCGCCGCAATACAAGCCCAACGGCATGGTGGTGCTCTACAAGCTCGACGGCACGGGTCTGACCAAGACCGGCGAGGCGCCGATCGGCGGCTGGTCGCAGGGAGCGTCCTTCTCGCGTGATGGCTCGGTCATCGTCGTGCAGAACATGAACGAGAAGAACCTGCAGGTGTTCAAGAACGACAATGGCAAGATCACCGACACCGGTCAGAAGATCGATGTCGGAGGCGGTGCCGCAGCCGTCAGGAGTTCCACTGACCGATGATCCAGAGGCGAACCGTACTGAAGCTCCCGCTCGCCGCCCTCGCGGCGGGCGGGGTCCCGGCGGCACAGGCTCAGACCTTCCCGTCGCAGCCCGTCCACATCGTCGTGCCGTTTCCGCCTGGAGGCGGCACGGATGCGCTGGCCCGGGCCATCCAGGAGCCGATGCAGAAGGCTCTGGCCGGCACGGTGATCGTCGACAACAAGGGCGGCGGCGGCGGCAGCATCGCCCACGAATTCGTGGCCAAGCAGCCGGCGGACGGCCATTGGATGGTGGTAAGCGCCAACAACCTGCCACTCTATCCCCACATCGTGGCCAAGCTCGGCTTCGATGCAAAGACGGCCTTCGTGCCGATCGGCTTCATCGCCAAGCAGGAATCCGTGCTCGTGGGGAGCCTCGATGCGCCTTGGCCCGACCTCAAGGCGATCATCGCGGCGGCGAAGGCGGCGCCCGGCTCGGTGCAGTACGGAACGGCGGGACTGACCACGCCGATGCACCTGTCGACCGAGCAGTTCGCGATGCTGAACGGCATCAAGCTGACGCACGTGCCGTTCCGCGGGACCGGCCCTTTGGTGACCGACCTTCTGGGCGGCCACATCAAGCTCGGCATGTCGAGCATCACCAGCGTCGCGCCGCAGATCGCGGCCGGGAAGCTGAAGGCCTACGCCATGGCGTCGCTCGAACGCTCCTCGGTCGCCCCTACGATTCCGACCTTCAAGGAATTCGGCGCGGGCGATGTCGACGGTACGATCGTCTACACGCTGCTTGCGCCGGCAGGCACTCCGCCGGCCGTCATCGCGAGGTTGAACGAGGCGCTGAACGCCGCCGTGGCCACGCCCGAGCAGAAGGCGGACCTAGCAAAGCGCGGCTTCGTCGCCATGGGCGGCACGCCGCAGCAGCTGGCCGACTGGCTCAAGGTACAGGAGCCGATCTGGGTGCCGGTGCTGCAGGCTGCCGGTATCAAGCCTGAATAGCAGAAGCGCCTCCGCGAGCGTCGCCGGATCAGTCTTGATGCAGGTCAATGTCGGGAACCGGCGGTCTCTCTACTCGGAGAAGCAGGAAAACGGTCGCATGCGTTCCATTCTCGTCACCGTCGATGATACGCCGTCCGCCGTCGTTGCCAGGGGCCTCGCCGTTGCGTTGGCGCGACAGTCGGGAGCCAATGTGAGAGGCGTGACGGCGCTCGACGTAAGCGATCTCGATCGCGTCGAACCGGCGCCGATCGGCGGCGTCCAGTATGCCCATGACCGGTTGCAGCACCGGAAAAGGCTTGCGGAGGTGAGGCGGGCAAGAATCGCCGAACTGCCGGGCGAGTTTCAACGGTCCCTGGCCGATGAAGGCATGGATGCGGTGTGCGCCACGATGGAAGACGATGTGCGCGATGGATTGCTCCGCATGATCGAGTCGTGCGACCTCGTCGTCACGGGGAGGGATGTCGAGTTTCATCTCGAGGCGATGGACGGGGTGGCACCGCTGGTCGATCACATCATTTCCAAGGGCAGCCGTCCCGTCGTGGTGACCGGACCGCAACGCGTGGAGAGCGGGCCCATCCTCGTGGCCTACGATGGAAGCGCCGCGGCCGCGAAGGCGTTGCAAATGGCCGCTCTCATGGGCTTGTTCGGCTCGACCGCGGCGCACATCCTGACGATCGCGCGCGAGCGATCGTCAGCCCTGTCCATGGCGGATCGGGCCCGTTCATTCCTGGCGGTGCATGGCGTCGACGCCGGGATGGAGGCGGTCGAAACGACGGAAAGTCCCGCCGACGTTCTGTTGCGACGCGCGTCGGAGACGGGCGCGCGCCTGCTGATCATGGGGGCCTTTGGGC
>JAGNNA010000349.1 GCA_017990895.1 Reyranella sp. | reverse complement strand
GCAAGTTCGGCGCCGAGGGCATTGGCCTCTGCCGCACCGAGCACATGTTCTTCGAGGGCGACCGGATCGTGGCCGTGCGCGAGATGATCCTGGCTGACGACGAGAAGAGCCGGCGCGCGGCCCTCGCCAAGATCCAGCCGATGCAGCGCCAGGATTTCGTCGAGCTGTTCGAGATCATGGCCGGCCTGCCCGTCACCATCCGCCTGCTCGACCCGCCGCTGCACGAGTTCCTGCCGAAGACGGCGGAGGAGATGGCAGTCGTCGCCAGGGACCTCGGGGTCGACGCCAAGGAAGTCGAGGAGCGCGCCAACAAGCTGCACGAGTTCAATCCCATGCTCGGCCACCGAGGCGTGCGCCTCGGCATCTCCTATCCGGAAATCTACGAGATGCAGGCCCGCGCCATCTTCGAGGCCGTGGCGGAAGTCCAGAAGAAGGCCGGCAAGACCGTCATCCCGGAAATCATGATCCCGCTGGTCGCGACCAAGAAGGAGCTCGACCTGATGAAGGTCGTGATCGACCAGGTCGCCGAGGAAGTGAGCAGCTCGTCGGGCGAGAAGCTCGAGTATCTGGTCGGCACCATGATTGAGCTGCCGCGCGCTGCGCTGCGGGCCGGCGATATTGCGGAATCCGCGGAATTCTTCTCCTTCGGCACCAACGACCTGACGCAGACCACGTTCGGCCTCAGCCGCGACGACTCGGCCTCGTTCCTGGAGAAGTACCAGCAGCGCGGCATCTTCGAGCACGACCCGTTCGCCTCGCTCGACATCGAGGGCGTGGGCGAGCTGATCGAGATCGCTACCGAGCGCGGCCGCAAGGTGCGCAACAGCCTGAAGCTCGGCATCTGCGGCGAGCATGGCGGCGATCCCGCCTCGGTGTTCTTCTGCCAAAAGGCCGGCCTCGACTACGTCTCGTGCTCGCCCTACCGCGTGCCGATCGCGCGGCTGGCGGCGGCGCAGGCGGCGCTGGGCGGCCCGCTCAAGACGGAATGACGCTGGCGGCGCTTCGCACGGAGGGCAAGCGGGCGCTGGCCGCGGCCCTTGCCGGCTTGGAGCGCGATCCGGAAAGCGAAGCCTCGCAGGCGCTGCTCGACGCCGCTTGGCGCGAGCCGCGCGCTCATGTCGTGGGCATCACCGGTCCGCCCGGCGTCGGCAAATCCTCCCTTTGCGCCGCGATGGTCGCGGCTTGGCGAGGGGCAGGTCGGACCGTCGGCGTGATTGCGGTCGATCCCTCGTCGCGGACGAGCGGGGGAGCGTTGCTCGGCGACCGGGTGCGTATCGCCCATGACGGGTCGGACGAGGGCAGCTTCGTGCGCTCCATGGCGGCCCGCGATCGGCTGGGTGGGCTGGCAGACCAGACGGTGGCGGCCATGGTCGTCATGCGCGCGCTGTTCGATCGGGTGCTGATCGAGACGGTTGGCGTGGGACAGTCCGAGACCGACGTGGCGGGCGTGGCCGACACGGTCCTGTTCTGCGTGCAGCCTGGATCGGGCGATTCGCTGCAGTTCATGAAGGCGGGCATCGTCGAGATCCCGCACCTGGTCGTCGTCACCAAGGGGGACATGGGTGCCCCGGCCGAACGCGCGCGCGCCGACGTGGCGGGCGCGTTGTCCCTCGCCACCGCAGGCGGCAACGACTGGCCGGTGAAGGTGCTGGCCGTGTCCTCGCGCAGCGGCGCGGGGATGGATCGACTGATGGACGCGCTGGAAGCGCACCACGACTACCTGGCGGCGGAGGGGCGGCTGGCGGTGACGCGTCATCACCAGAGCGAAGGCTGGATTGCCCAGTCGCTGCGCGACCGGTTCGGACGGGATGGCCTTGCCAGGCTCGACCGGCTGGGTCTTGATCTGGCGCTGGCGCCGGGCATGCAGCCCTTCCAGCGACTGCGTGAGCTGGGCGCCGCACTGGAGAGACCATGATGAGCCTGCCGACCGACGAAAGCTGCATCTTCTGCAAGATCGTTGCGGGTCAACTCCCCTGCTTCAAGCTGCTCGAAGACGAGACGACCATCGCCTTCATGGACATCAATCCGGTCAATCCCGGTCACGCGCTGGCCGTGGCCAAAGGCCATTGGCCGACCATCGACGTCATCCCGCCGGAGGTCCTGGCCGCCGTCGCCAGGATGGTGCAGCGGGTGGCGAAGGCGGCAATGACCACGCTCGAGCCGAGCGGGGTGAATCTCCTCCAGTCGAATGGCGTGGGCGCCGGGCAGAGCGTGCCGCATCTCCACGTGCATATCCTGCCGCGCTTCCCCGGCGACGAGGTCAGGCTGAACTGGACCTACAAGCCCGGGGACAAGGCCGAAATCGAAGCGATCTGCAACAGGCTGAAGGCCGCCCTTTAGGCGGCCGCCATCGACCGGCTGCGCGGCGTGGTGGAGAACCACTCGCGTTCGTCCTGGCGGAACTGCTCGCGCACATAGTCGATCACGGTGCGGATGCGGGCACCCTTGTTGGTTTCCTCGTGGCTGACCAGCCAGATGTCGCGCACGATCCTGAGATCGATAGGCGCGGCGACCAGGTTCGATGATTTGGCGATGTAGTCCGGGAATACCGAAATTCCATATCCTGTCTGCACCGCCTCCATGGCTGCGTAGGAGGAGTTGGTGCGCAGGACCACCGATGTGCTGCGTTCGACCACTTCGCTCCACGGCTTCATGGCGGGCAGGCTGTGCAGCGTCGTGTGGTCGACGATATGGTGATCGCGCATGTCCTCGAGCTTTTGCGGCAATCCGTACTGCTCGATGTAGGAGGGTGCGGCGAAGATCGACATGTTGACCTGGCCGACGCGCGCCGCGACCAGCTGATTGGAGGTCGGGCGGAAGAACCGGATGGCGAGGTCAGCCTGGCGGGTCGCGAGGTCGAGGACCTGGTCGCCCGCAATCACCTGGACGATGATGTCGGGATGCGTGCGGCGCAGCACGCCGAGGCGCGGAACGAGCCAGTGTGCAGCAATGCCCTCGGTCGCGGCGATGCGAACGATGCCGGCCATTTCCCGGTCGAGGCCGGCAAGATGCCTTTCGATCGCCGTGGCGTTCGACATCATCGATTCCGCCTGTGCGAGCACGCCGCGGGCGGCCGGAGTCACCTCCATACCGTGGCGGTGGCGGTCGAACAGCTTGGCGCCCAGGCGACGCTCCAGCGCCTGGATACGGCGACCGACGGTCGTCTGCTTGGTGTTCAACTGGGTCGCCGCGGCACTGAAGCTTCCCGTTTTCGCAACCGCGAGGAAGAAACGTACGTCGTCCCAGTCGCCGAGAATGTTCGGCACCTTGTTCTTGCGCGGAGGGATCGTGACCATTGTGACAATCGATGCAATTAGAGTTGCGCCAACGCATATCTGACGGGCGTATCGTTCTTCACCGTATACCATTATCGGTGAAATGTCGTTTTCTCTCTTACTTCTAGAGGGTTAGGCCGCTCCTCCGGCCGCCCCGGACTCTCGAGCACCTCCAGTTCGCGTATTCGCGGGCCAATTTTTCGGTTGTATGTATCGGAATCGACGCCCGCATCGAGACAGGAGTGCTGCCCGTGGCTGCCAATGATTCTGCCGGAAAATCAACGCCGAAGGGCGCTCGCGCTGGCAAAATCAGCCGATATCTGCGCAGTCCATCGACGCAGATGGCGGCGTTTGGCGGACTTTTAACATACGTCAGCTATGCGTACGCGCACAGCAGTTGGGCTAACCCTGTCCTGATCTGCGTGTCAATCTTCGTTGGGGTATTTCTGCCGAGCTACGCCAAGCTCAGTAACAAGGCCGAGCTGTGGGCGAACAACCAGTTCGGCTTCGTTACGGCCGGCCGGCTCGGGCGGTTCATCCCGCAGTTGGCGTTCAACCTGGTGATGTTCTGGCTGATGTTATGGGGGGGTGCGCTCAACCAGCTCGGGATGGCGTCCGTCGGCGGCATAGCCGGCGCAGCGCTCGTCACGACCCTGGCGTCGCAGGGAACGCAGTACCTAGGCGGATTCCTCGTCGCGCGGGGTATTGGCGACGCCAACCGCAACACCTTGGTCGGAATCCTGGTCAACGTCACCCTGGCGGCCTTGGGGACGGCAGGCGTTCCGGGTGCCCGCGAGGGCTTCCTTTTCCTCGGCTTCGGTCTCGGAGGGACGCTGTTCCTGATCGGCCTTTTGTCGGACCTGCGATCGGTTGCGGCGCCGAAGGGCGGCATCGGCCTCTATTTCGGCACCTTCAACCCGCTCCACAATACTCACCTTGCGATCATCCAGACGGCGATCGAGGAGCGTCGACTGGACAAGGTCATCATTCATCCGGTGCTGGTTCCCAAGCTGCACGTCGATGCGTTCCGCAAGGGCGAGCTTCGCGTCGGCTACCTGAAGGATGGTTTCCAGGTCTACGAAAAGACCGACAAGGCCGATTCCAACGTCGACTATTTCCCCACGGGAAACGTCTTCCTGCCGCCGGAAACGCGCGTGGCACTGATCGAACTGGCGCTGGCCGAAGCCGGCATGTCCGGAAAGGCCGAGGTCGCGGTCTACCCCGAGACTTACTACGCCAAGGGGTTCCAGGGGGTGATCGCCGAGATCAGGCGACGCCACCCGGGCGTTCGGCTTCACACGCTCCACGGCACGGACTTCGGCGGGATGCTGGTCCGCCAGATCTGCGACGAGTGCGGCTGGATCTACCCCTGGTGCATCCTGCGCCGCGACAGCATCTCGGCGACCGCCATCCGGCGGGGTGCCAAAGGCATGACGCCGCCGATCGTCACCAATGTGCTTGCGCAGATTTCACAGAATCTTCCGATCGTTTCAGCCGGAGGGCGACGGTTTCGGAATGACAATGGCGTATTGACCGAAGGGGATTGAGATGAACGAACAGGAGACCGCGGGTCCGAGCAACCGGCCCGAGATCACGATCAAGCTCGCGTCGACATCGGACGAGATGATGCAGTGCTTCATGCTGCGAGCCGCCGTTTTCATGGGCGAGCAGGAGTGCCCATACTGGGAGGAATATGACGGCAACGACTACACGGCCAGCCACCTGATCCTGTACGTCGACGGCGAGCCGGCCGCGTCGATCCGGGTGCGCTGGTTCGCGGGGTTCGCCAAGCTGGAGCGGGCGATCATCCTGAAACGCTACCGGTCGTACGGTCTCTTCCTGCCGTTCGTGCAGTGGGCCAAGGAATTCTGCCGCAAGAAGGGCTACCCCAAGGCCTACCTGCACGGCCAGAAGCGCTTGTGGCCGATCTTCGAGAAGGATGGCTTCCGCAAGGTCGACGACAAGGTCTTTCACTTCTC
>JAGNNA010000348.1 GCA_017990895.1 Reyranella sp. | reverse complement strand
TCGGAAAACTCAAGCAGTTCAGGCACGTCTGCACTCGCTTCGACCGCATCGCCCTGAACTACCTTGCCATGGCAAAGCTCGCTGCCGTACGACTTTGGCTCAGGCATTATGAGTCTGCCGCCTAGATCTGCGAGGTCGGTGGCGCCGACGATGCTCTGCCCGGCGAGGCCGGCGACGGTTTCGGGGTTCTGGTCGAACACGACGCAGTCGTGGCCGTGCCGGACCAGCCGGCGCACGAGGTTGGCGCCCATCCGTCCCAGTCCGATCATGCCGAGCTGCATCCGTCTCTCCCGTTCGTTTCCCGATCCCGCTCCATGATAGACTGAGGCCCAATGGAGACCATCGTCGTCGTGATGGGTGTCTCGGGATCCGGCAAGACCACCGTGGCCGGCCTGCTGGCCGAACGGCTCGGCTGTGCGTTCCAGGACGGTGACGATCTCCACCCGCGCGAGAATGTGGAGAAGATGAAGAGGGGGACGCCGCTGACTGACGCTGACCGCCTTCCGTGGCTCCAGGCGATCGCTCGCCGGATCGATGTCTGGCGGGAGAGGGGCGAGGCTGGTGTCGTCACCTGCTCGGCGCTGAAGCGGAACTATCGCGACATCATCGTCGGGGACCGGCGCGACGTCGCTCTCGTCTACCTCAAGGGGCCGCAGACGCTGATCCACGGCCGCCTCATGGCGCGGACCTCCCATTTCATGCCGGTCGGGCTGCTCGAGAGCCAGTTCGCCACCCTGCAGGAGCCGGCAGAGGACGAACGGCCGATCGTGGTCGACATCGGGCCGGAGCCGGCACGGATCGCGGGCGAGATACTGCGCAGGCTCACGGAACGGGCTTCAGGGTAACGTCGGCAGGGCCGAGAGCTCCCGGAAGAGATCGACGATCCGGTCCCGCTCGGAACCTCCGCGATAGCCCATCGCCACCCGCAGGAACGGCTGTCCGGCCTGGGGCTCCGGTTCGATCAGTTCGCAACGGTTGCCGCGGAAGCCGAAGGATCCGCCCTTGGCAAGCACCAGGCGGCGACGGGCGATCTCCGCTTCCACGTGATGAAGCAAGCGACGGTGGGCGGTCGCGTCGTCCTCCCGCAGCCGGAGGGCGCAGAACGGCGCCACCGCTTCCGGCGACAGCAGCGATGGATGGCACCGGTCGTCGAACAGGGGCGAGTCGGTGCCGATCGCGCGGGCGAGGACGGCGTTGTTCTCGAAGACCTGGCCCGTATAGCGATCGAGATAGGCGCGATCGAGGAACCACGGTGCGGACAGGGCCGCCAGTTCGTCGAGCGTGAGTCCGGTCCCGGTGAGCGCGCGGATCCGCTCCAGCGCCGCCGCGGTCGCCGCCAGGTCCATGCTCGAGCCGTCGCGAACGAAGAGCTGCACGATGCCGACATTGGCCAGTTCCAGCCCCGCCTGATCGAGCTTGAGACCGGACCGGAAGATGGCGGCAAACGATCCCTCGAACCGTTCGAACCAGGGCGCGATGTCGACCCGGAGCCCCGTCATCGTCGTGTCCAGCAGCAAGGCCCGGCGCGCGCGCGGCAGGCGGTCGGGGAGGGAGAGGCCGAACTGCCCGTCGCAGTGGACCGGTTCGCCGATCAGCACGTCGACAGTGGAGGCGCTCCCCTCGCTCGGCATGAATACCTGCTGCGGCCACAGGCCGAGAAGCGCTCCCGTCTCGAAGTAACGGCCGGCATGGTGCAGCGTGAGCGGCAGCCCGGTCTCCGCCTGGGCAAGATGATGGAGCAGGCTGGAGAGCGCCGCTTGCCCGCTGCGGTACAGGACACGCACCGACTGCCATCCGCGCGGCATCGCGTGGCAAAGGGGCGCGCGGCGCTCCAGCAGACCCGCGCTCAGTTCCCGTTCGTACCCGAAGCAGGTGCTCTGCCCGTCCGGAAGCCGCGAGACCTCGCCGTCGCAGGGGCTCTTGAGTGTCCCGTCGGCTGGACGGTTTGCCTTGGCCAGCCAGGCGCGACGCAGGTCGCGGGCCGCATCGTCGAGACTGCCGACGAGAATGTTCGGGACGTCATGCGGGTCGATCCCCGTGCGCTTGGCAAGGGAGGCGAGATCCTCTCGGTCGTCGCTCGAGGGCGGGTGCTGCATCGCCGTCGAACGAGCATGGTGCGGGGCCGTTCCGACGATCTCGCCTGATGCTCGCATGTAGATCTCGTCGTTTCGGTGGAACTCGCATGCAAAGCGGGCGTTCCTGGTCCGCAACTGAGGAGATCTCCCATGAATGGCATCATCTATCTGGTCGGACTGGTCGTCGTCGTCATGTTCATCCTGTCCTTCCTCGGCCTCCGGTAGGACGCGATCATGGCCACCGCCACCACTACAACCGTCGTTCCCGTCGAGACCGGCCCCTTCCGCTATCTCGACTGGGGTCCCGTGATCCTGGGCGCCCTCGGTGCCGCCGCGATGTCCGTCGTCCTGCTGGCCTTCGGCTCGGCGCTCGGCCTCAGCGTCGTATCGCCCTATGCATATGCGGGCATTTCGGCGAAGGGCGCGGCCATTCTCGCCGCCGTCTATCTGGCGCTTGTCATGGTCGCGAGCTTCGCGGCGGGCGGATACATCGCCGGCCGGATGCGCTCGCCCTGGCGCACGACGGACGAGACCGAGAGCCATTTCCGGGACGGCGCACATGGCTTCGGCGTCTGGGCGATCGGCGTGCTGCTGGGTGCGGCAATGGCAGCCTCCGGCGTGGGTGCGGTGGTTTCCGCTGCCGGAAAGGCCACGACCGCAATCGTCGCGGCGGGCACGGCCGGGGCGGCCTCGAATCCCGCCCTTGGGCAGCTTTCGCTGAGGCCGACCGACTATGCCATCGATCGTCTGCTGGCGCCGGCTCCCGCTCCCGCGGCCGCTCCGGCCAACCAGGAGGCAACTCCGGCCACGCCGAGTGCAGCGCAACCCGCAGCTACCCCGGCGCGCCGGACGCGTGCCGACCTCAAGGCCCCCATGGCGCGGGCGCTGGCGGCTGGACTGACGACGCCGCAGCTCGATGTTCGCGATCGCACCTACCTGGCGCGCGTCGTGGCAGAGCAAACGGGCATGCCGCAGGCCGAGGCGGAGAAGCGGGTCGACGAGACCTTCGCTGATCTCAAGGCGGCCGAGCAGAAGGCACGCGACGCCGCCGAGGCTGCCCACAAGACCGCCATCATCGCCGCGTTCCTCGCGGCGGCGACCTTGGCGATTGGCTGCGCCGCAGCCTGCGCCGGTGCCGCACTGGGCGCCCGCCACCGCGACGAGCGGACCACCGTCGGCTTCCTCGGCTCGACACGCTTCTGGTAACGATCGGCCGTTGAGATATTTCAAGCGCCGGCGCAGTTCGATCACCGCGCCGGCGTTTTCATTTGCGAACCACAGCGCCGCGATTGTCTAGCGGTCCCAACCGAAAAGCTCGAACTCCGGGGCGCATCGCTCGTAAATGCGGGCTTTCTGCCTTGCCGAGAGCACATCGCGCGCGGGCGTCCGGTCGCGTTCGATGTAACGTTCATTCGGGAGCTTAATCCGCGGAAGGTTCAGCCTATCAGTCGTCACCTCGAAATCGGCCTGTAGGGTATCGTGCCGAATAAAGGCATCCGCGATCACCTTGCCTCCCACGATGTAATGCACGTGCCCGACATAGCGAGGATCATCCTCAACGGTCGCCTGAAGGTGAGTGACGAAGTCCCCGTCGTCCCGGAACGTGAAATAGGCGAGAGAGAGGGCTTTTTCGTAAGGATGGCGTTCGCTTGTGAACTTGAAGGCGCTCTCCCAAAGTGGGCCAACCCGGTCCTTGATTGCGCTCGGCAGGGCATGGGCCCAGAAGCCGCTGGCGGTGATCTGGCGAAAGATCGGCCGCATCAGCTTCGGGTTTGCGTCGTCGTCGAGCCTGGAGAGACACCATTGGAGCTTCATAGGCGTGTGTCGACGCTCGGATACCCGGTTGCCATTGTGCCTCCCCATTGCGCAACGAGCGAGGAATGGGGTCGGATGTATGGGCCAGCAGGACAAAGCCAATGACTCACCGAAGTCTGCACCGGCGCCTGGATAGCCTTCAGGGATCAACTTCCGACCTCACAATGCGCAACGCTATCGATCGACTGCCACAAGAGACTCGGGAGGACTGGCTCGACCGCACGAGCGCGCGACTGGATGGCCGGCGCTATGCCTGCAGCGCCGTCAATGCCCACGGTGAAACCTACGCGCAGTGGGAGTCGCGCCGCCGGCTCAAGCTGAATGCCTTTGGAGGTCATCATGAATCTAACTAGCCGCGTATCGAAGCTTGAAGACGCAACAGTCGGCGGCGTCACCGTGATGTGGCGGCATCACTATGAGACGGACGAACAGGCAATTGACCGGTGGCGCGTCGAGCATCCGGGCCAAGTGCCCGATGACCTCAAGGTCATCTTGATCAAATGGGCAGATCTCCAGCCCGAGCCGTTCCGCGTGCCGCAGCTCGGCGTGGCTTGCGGTACGAAACCCTAGTGGTCGGCCCGTGGCCGCATCACCCTGCACCAGGTTGCAACCCACTGGAGGACGCGCAACCTTGCGCGCGACTGTTCGGGCGGGAGATGCAGGCCAGCCAATGAAGACGCCAAGAGATGTCCGGGAAGAGATTGCCAGTGCCAGACATCGGCTCAAGACGTGGGAGGCGATCAAGTGGACGCGCCCGACTGCATTTGCATAAGGCAAGTTTTGGCAATCTAATGATCGAGCCAACTTGGTCGCTGGAGGAAGGCTTGTTCCTGTTCACGCTTGAGTTCTGGTTCTGGACCGCGGTGATCTTAGTCGGCGCGATAGTCATACTGACCTTGCTTGGTTCCGAAGAGTTCTGGAAGGCACTCGGGGTCGGAGTCATCTTTGCAGTGGGGGCCACTCTGATTGGCGGTCTGATCTGGCTGTTCATGGCCATAAGTCTTGCTGGGGCGCTCGTCGTCGTCGGAGTTGTCGTACTGGCGATTCTTATGGGATTGATGCGGAGGCAAGTGTTGAAGATCTTCCAGCGGAAGCGCACGCGGAGGGAGCTATTGGACGCAGTCACGCGGAACAGAGTGTTTTCCGCGAAAGGTATTGACGATTCGGCCAACCCGATGCCGGCGGATCATGATTTTTCCGAGGAAGAGATCGCCCAAAATGCTCTGAAGAAGTGGCGATGCACCTTGCCCCGACAGGTGAACTAGGCGGCAGACTCATAATGCCTGAGCCAAAGTCGTACGGCAGCGAGCTTTGCCATGGCAAGGTAGTTCAGGGCGATGCGGTCGAAGCGAGTGCAGACGTGCCTGAAC
>JAGNNA010000347.1 GCA_017990895.1 Reyranella sp. | reverse complement strand
TTGCATGAACACGACGACCAGGACCGGCGGCAGCATGGCGAGCATCGCCATGGCCATCAGCAGGTTCCAGCTCGGCACCGAATCGACCACGTTGGCCTGGCGCGAGACCGTCATGACGACGGTGTAATAGCTCTCCTTGGTGGTGATCAGCAGCGGCCAGAGATACTGATTCCAGCCATAGATGAACTGGATGACGAACAGCGCCGCGATCGAGGTCCGGCTCATCGGCAGCAGGATGTCCCAGAAGAAGCGCATCGGCGAGGCGCCGTCGACGCGCGCGGCCTCGGTGAGCTCGTCGGGCACGCTCAGGAAGAACTGGCGGAACAGGAACGTCGCCGTTGCCGAGGCGATCAGCGGGATGATCAGGCCGGAATAGGAATCGAGCATGCCGAGCGAGGCCACGACCCCGTAGGTCGGCACAATGCGGACCTCGACCGGCAGCATGAGCGTGACGAAGATCGCCCAGAAGAAAAACATCCGGCCGGGGAAGCGGAAATAGACGATCGCGAAGGCCGAGATGATCGAGATCGCGATCTTCCCGATGGCCACGCCCAGCGCCATGATCATGCTGTTGGTCAGCGTCATCATGACCGGCGTGCTGCCGACCTTGCCATAACCCTCGGTCAGCACCTTCGTGTAGTTCTCGATCAGATGCGGGCCGGGCAGCACCGGGATCGGCGACTGCAGCATGGTCTGCTGGCTGTGCGTCGAGGCCACGAACGTCATCCAGACCGGGAAGGCGATGATGACCACGCCGAGCAACACGACGAAGTGGCTCAGCAGCGTGAGGAAGGGCCGGTTCTCGACCATCAGTAGTGCACCCGGCGCTCGATAAAGCGGAACTGCACGAAGGTCAGCGCGATGACCACGACCATCAGGATCACCGACTGCGCCGAGGAGCCGCCGAGATCCTGGCCTCGGAAGCCGTCGTTGAAGACCTTGAACACCAGGATTTCCGTGGACTTCCCCGGCCCGCCCTTGGTCAGCGAATCGACCACGCCGAAGGTGCCGAAGAAGGCATAGATGATGTTGACGACGAGCAGGAAGAAGCCGACCGGCGAGAGCAGCGGGAAGACGATGTCCCAGAAGCGCCGTCCGGGGCCCGCGCCGTCGATCGCCGCCGCCTCGATCAGCGATTTCGGGATCGACTGCAGCCCGGCCAGGAAGAACAAAAAATTATAGCTGATCTGGTTCCAGACCGCGGCGATCACCACCAGCAGCAGGGCCTGGTTGCCGTTGATCACATAGTTGAATTCGATTCCGATGCCCTGAAGCATCCAGGCGAGGATGCCGACCGAGGGGTTGAACAGAAAGCCCCACAGAACGCCGGCGACGGCCGGTGCCACGGCGTAGGGCCAGACGAGGAAGGTCTTGTAGGCCGTGGCTCCGCGGATCACGCGATCCGCCATGACCGCGAGCAGCAGCGAGAAGCCGAGCCCGATGGCCGCCACCAGGAAGCTGAAGACCACGGTGATCTGCGCCGAGTGGGCGTAGCTATTGTCGCGAAAGAGCTGGGCGAAATTCTCGAACCAGACGAACTTGGAATTGCCGCCGAAGACGTCCTCGATCAGCACCGACTGGTAGATCGCCTGGCCCGACGGCCAGAAGAAAAAGACCAGCGTGATGATCATCTGCGGCCCCAGCAGAAGATAGGGCAGCCAGCGTTCGTTGAAGGTGACGCGTTTTTCCATCGCTAGGAGCGTACCCCGTCTTCAAGTCTCCTCTCCCCCAATAGGGGGAGAGGCTGGGTGAGGGGGCGACGCACCTCCTGTAACCCCCTCACCTAACCTCTCCCCCTGGCGGGGGAGAGGAATATGAAGGAGAACTCCGACATGGTCTGTCCTACTTGTTCGCCGCTTCGAAGCGCTTGAGCTGGTCGTTGCCCGCCTTCACGGCGTCGTCGAGCGCGGTCTTCGCGTCCTTCTTGCCCGACCACACGTTCTCGAGCTCGCCGTCGACGATGTCGCGGATCTGCACGAAGTTGCCGATGCGCAGGCCCTTGGAGTTGGCCGTCGGCGGATTCAGCGTCAGCTCCTGCACGGCCACTTCGCGGCCCGGGAACTTCTTGTAGAAGCCTTCCTTCTCGGTCGCCTCGGCGGCGGCCACCGTGATCGGCACGTAGCCCGTCTCCTGGTGCCACTTGGCCTGCACCGGCGTGCTGGCGAGGTAGCTCATGAACTTGGCGACGCCCTTGTACTCGGCGGCCGGACGGCCTTGCAGCACCCACAGGGTGGCGCCGCCGATGATCGAATTCTGCGGCTTGGGCGCCACGTCGGGCGAATAGGGCATCATGCCGATGCCGTACTTGCTGGAGCCGCCCAGCGCCTTGTCGATGCCCGCGGCCGAACCGGACGAGGCGATGTGGAACGCGCAGTCGCCGGCGGTGAACAGCGCCGTCGACTTGCCCTCGCGGCCGCCGTAGACAAACGTCTTGTCCTTGGTCCAGTCAGCCAGCATCTGGATGAACTTGACGCGGGCCGGGTCGTTGAACTTCAGCTCGATGTCGGTGCCGCCGAAGCCGTTGTCCTTGGTGGCGTACGGCAGGTTGTGCCAGGCGCCGTAGTTCTCGATCATGGTCCAGGTCTGCCACTGCGGCGTGAATCCGCACTTGGCGCCGGCGGCGACCGCCTTCTTCGCCATCTCGCCCAGCTCGGGCCAGGTCTTCGGCGGCGTGTTCGGGTCGAGGCCGGCCTTCTGCAGCAGCTCCTTGTTCCAGTAGAGGACCGGCGTCGAGGAGTTGAACGGCATCGACAGCAGCTTGCCGTCGGGCGTCGAGTAATAGCCGTAGACTGGGCCGATATAGGCCTTCGGATCGAACGGCTCCTTGGCGTCGGCCATGAGCTGGTAGACCGGATAGACGGCGCCCTTGGCGGCCATCATGTTCGCGGTACCGACCTCGAAGACCTGCACGATATGCGGGGCCTGCTTGGCGCGGAAGGCGGCGATCGCGGCCGTCAGGGTCTCGGTGTAGGAACCCTTGTAGACCGGGTTCACCTTGTATTCGCTTTGCGACTTGTTGAAGCCCTCGGCGAGGGCGTTGACGGTGTCACCCAGGTTGCCACCCATGGCGTGCCAGAACTGGATTTCGGTCTGTGCGAACGCGGTGGACGCGCTCGCCAGCACCGCCGCGGCGGCGACGGAAGACAATAGAATCCGTGTCATGTCGAACAAACCTCCCAGAATGAATCCCCGACGATGTATCGTCGGGCCGCAAGACTGCGATGTGTCTCTTTTGTTGCGGTCTGATGACAGTCCACCAAGACTGCGCATCGAACGCAACCCCCAAATGGTCGAACCTACCGGAGCGACGCCAATATCACGTCCGGCGCGTCGCTGATGACGCACTGCACGCCCATGCCGACCAGCGCCCGGGCAACGTCCCCGTCGTTGATCGTGTAGACGCTGAGGACGTAGCCGGCTTTCCGGATCTCGACCGCGCGGACGGCGGTCAGGCGCTTGCCGTTGGTGTTGATGCCGGCGGCCGCCACCGCCTCGGCACGTCCCCGCCAGTCGTCCTTCATCTCGTCGATCAGCAGCGCCCGCGCAAATTCCGGCGCCACCTCAAGGGCCGTGGCGAGCGACCGGTCCTTGAAACTCGACAGCAGCGGCGCCGGCAGCGCGGCCGGCCACAGTCGACGCAGGGTCTCGACGGTCACCCTCGCGGTCTCTGCCTCTCGGCCCTCGCAGGGCTTGATTTCTACGTTGCAGCCCAGACCCAGCTCGCCGAAGCAGGCGATCGCCTGCTCGAAGGTCGGCACCGACGGCGGCAGCTCGGACGCGCGCATTTCGGATGCCAGCCGGTCCACCCCGGTCGTTCGTTTCAGGGACGAATCGTGCATGACGATCGGCACGCCGTCGGCCGTGAGCTTGACGTCGATCTCGACCCAGGTGGCCCCGCGCCGTCGGGCTTCGCGGAACGATTCGAGCGTATTTTCCGGCGCGTAGGCCATGGCCCCGCGATGGCCGATCACGTTAGGCAGTTGCAGCATATGCGATTCCATAGCTAAGTCGGCTGCCGCAATAGCCGAATGTCCCGACACATGTCGACCTTCCCGGAAAAGTTCCGCCTCGACGGCCGGACCGCGCTGATAACCGGTTCGGCACGCGGCCTGGGCTGGGAGATGGCCAAGGGCCTGGCCGAGGCCGGCGCCCGCGTGCTCCTGCATGGCCGCTCACCGGAGAGGCTCGCGCCGCGCGTGGCCGAGCTGCGGGCCGCCGGCCGGGCGACCGATGCGGTTGTGTTCGAGATGGCCGACCGAACTGCCATGAAGCTGGCGCTTACCGCGGCCGGGCCGATCGACATCCTGATCCACAATGTCGGCGAGCGCGACCGCCGCCCCTTCACCGAGATCGGGTCCGATGATTTCGCGCGCCTGGTCGACACCGATCTGTCGGCGGGTGAGGCGCTGATCCGGCTGGTCGTGCCGGGGATGGTCGAGCGCGGCTGGGGGCGCCTGATTCTCGTCACCTCGATCGCCGCGACGCTCGCCGCGCCCGGCGCCTCGTCCTACATCGCCGCCAAGGCCGGCCTCGAGGCGCTGGCCCGGGCGCTTGCGTCGGAGCTCGGCGCCACCGGCGTCACCTCCAACGCCCTGTCGCCCGGCTTCTTCGCCACCGAGACCAACGAGGCGCTGATCGCCTCGGCCGCCGGCGAAAGGCTTCGGCTGCGCTGCCCGGCGAAGCGCTGGGCCGACCCATCGGAAATCGCCGGCGCGGCGATCTTCCTCGCCTCCCCTGCGGCGAGCTACGTCAACGGCCATACCCTCACCGTCGACGGCGGCGTCACCGCGACCTACGTCGGCTGATGAAACTCTGTCCCTCCCTCGCTGGCCTGATCACCTTCGCCTTCGCGCTGCCGGCACTGGCGGCCGGAGCCGACGCCCCGGCGATCGATGGACGCCATCTCGGCCTGCTCTGGTTGATCCCGTTCGCCGGCATCCTCCTTTCGATCGCGATCATGCCGCTCGCCGCGCCGGGCTTCTGGCATCACCATTTCGGCAAGGTCTCTGCCGCCTGGGCGGCACTGATCGTCATCCCGTTCGCGCTGCTTCACGGTGTCCCGACCGCCGTCTACGAGGTCGTCCACCTGCTGCTGCTCGACTACATCCCCTTCATCGTTCTGCTGATGGCTCTGTTCACCGTCACCGGCGGCATCCACATCAAGGGCAACCTGCACGGCTCGCCGTCGATGAACACGGCCCTGCTGGCGATCGGCACGGTGCTGGCGGGCTGGATGGGCACGACCGGCGCGTCCATGCTGCTGATCCGGCCCGTGATC
>JAGNNA010000346.1 GCA_017990895.1 Reyranella sp. | reverse complement strand
GCGTATAGAGAAAAAACTTGAAGCTGGCGTAGATCCGGTCCTTGCCGCCCCATATGCCGATGATGAGGAACATCGGAATGAGGCCCGCCTCGAAGAATACGTAGAAGAGAACGAGGTCGAGAGCGGTGAAGACGCCGATCATCAGCGTCTCGAGCACAAGGAAGGCGACCATGTACTCCTTGACCCGGTCGGTCACTTCCCAGCTCGACAGGATCACGATCGGCATCAGGACCGTCGTCAGCATGACGAACAGCACGGAAATGCCGTCCACCCCCATCTTGTAGGTGAGCCCGCCGAGCCAGGGCGTCTCCTCGACGAACTGGAACCCGGTATCGGCCGGATCGAACCCGGCCAGCACGAACAGCGACAGGAGGAAGGTCGCTGATGTGGTGAAGAGGGCGAGGAGCTTGGCGTTCTTGCGGCTCGCGTCATCGTCCCCGCGCAGGAAAACGAGCAGGACGACCGCGCCGATCAGCGGCAGGAACGTGACGAGGGACAGGAGGCTGTTCATCTTAACCAACGCTCGTGATGCTGATCCAGGCAAGCAGTGCCACCAAGCCGATCACCATCGCGAAGGCATAGTGGAAGAGATAGCCCGACTGGGCCCGGCCGGCGAGCCGCGTGACAAAGGGAACGATCCCCATGGCGACGCCATTGATGCCGCCGTCGATGGTCGCGCCGTCGCCCTTCTTCCAGAGGAAGCGGCCGATCGCCATGGCGGGACGGACGAAGATCACGTTGTAGAGCTCGTCGAAATACCACTTGTTGAGCAGGAAGAGATAGAGCGGCCGTTGCGCCGCCGCGAGCCGGGCCGGCAGCGCGGGGTCCCGGATATAGAACCAGAAGGCGAGGCCGAAGCCGGCCAGCATCGCGAAGAAGGGCGACATCTTGACCAGCGCGGGCGAGTGATGCGCTTCGTCGAGAACGTGATTGTCCGGCGCCATGAAGATCGCCCCGATCGGCGCGGCGTGAAGGCCCGCGTCGACATGCGCCTCGGCGGTGGTTGGCGCCTCGGTGGCGACAGCCGCGTGCCCCTCCTCCGCCGGCGCAACCTCGGCGTGGGTCGCGGTTCCGGTCTCGGCCGGGACCGCTTCGGCATGATCCGTCGCCGGAGCCGCGCCATGCCCGCCGCCCTCGGCGGCTTCCTCATTGGCCGGGATGCCGAAGAAAGTGGTGACCGCGTGATGATCGCCGAAGAAGGGCTTATACCAGATCATGCCCGCCAGGACCGCGCCGACCGCCAGGACGCCGAGCGGGACCAGCATGGTGCGCGGGCTCTCATGCGCGTGTTCATGCGCGTGATGATCGCCGCGCGGCGCGCCGTAGAAGGTCATGAACATCAGGCGCCAGCTGTAGAAACTGGTCATGAAGGCCGCCATCACCAGCATTCCGAAGGCGTAGCCGGAGGCCGTGGTGCCGCCGGCCCACGCGCTCTCGATGATCGCGTCCTTGGAGAGAAATCCGGCGAAGCCGATCGAGGTCAGCGGAATGCCGACGCCGGTGATGGCGAGCGTACCGATCAGCATCGTCCAGAAGGTATAGGGGATCTTCTTCCGAAGCCCGCCATAGTTCCGCATGTCCTGCTCGTGGTGCATCGCGTGGATGACCGAGCCGGCGCAAAGAAACAGCAGCGCCTTGAAGAAGGCGTGCGTGAAGAGATGGAACATCGCCGCCGAATAGACGCCGACGCCGGCTGCCACGAACATGTAGCCGAGCTGCGAACAGGTCGAATAGGCGATCACGCGCTTGATGTCGTTCTGAACGAGGCCCACCGTCGCCGCGAAGAAGGCGGTCGTGGCCCCGATATAGACGATGAAGGTCTTGGCATACGGCGCGTATTCCAGAAGCGGTGACATGCGGCAGACGAGGAAGACGCCGGCGGTCACCATGGTCGCGGCATGGATGAGCGCCGAGACGGGGGTCGGGCCCTCCATCGCGTCCGGCAGCCAGGTGTGCAGGAAGAGCTGCGCCGACTTGCCCATCGCGCCGACGAACAGCGCGACCCCGATCACCTCGGTCGCCGTCCAGTCGCGCCAGAGGAACCGCAGTTGGGTCTGGGCAAGGTCGGGCGCCGCCGCGAAGATATCGGCGAAGTTGATGCTGTCGACCGAAACATAGATGAGGAAGATCCCCATCAGGAAACCGAAGTCGCCGACCCGATTGACGACAAAGGCCTTGATCGCCGCCGCGTTGGCGCTCGACTTGCGATAATAGAAGCCGATCAGAAGATAGGAGGCGACGCCGACCCCCTCCCAGCCGAAGAACATCTGCAGGAGGTTGTCGGCCGTCACCAGCATCAGCATGGCGAAGGTGAAGAAGGAGAGATAGGCGAAGAACCGAGGCTTGTAGCTCTCGCCATGCTTCCAGTTGTCGTCATGCTCCATGTAGCCGAAGCTGTAGAGATGAACGAGCGCCGAGACTGTGGTGACGACGATCAGCATGATCGCGGTCAGCCGGTCGAGCCGGATACCCCAGTCCGCCGCCAACGTGCCGGAGACGATCCAGCGAAACAGCGGCCGGATGGTCGTCTCGCCATCGAAGCTCAGGAAAACGATCCAGGACAGGAAGCAGGCGAGAAAGAGCAGGCCGGTGGCGATGATCTGCGCCGGCTTCTCGCCGAACCACTTGTAGCCGAAGCCGCAGAGCAGCGATCCGATCAGCGGGGCGAAGAGGATGATCGTGGTCATTGCGCCTCAGCCCTTCATCACGTTGACATCCTCGACCGCGATCGTGCCGCGGTTCCGGAAGAAGCAGACCAGGATCGCGAGGCCGATCGCGGCTTCCGCCGCCGCCACCGTCAGCACGAAGAGCGTGAAGACCTGACCGACGAGATCGCCAAGATAGGCCGAGAAAGCCACGAAATTGATGTTCACGGCCAGAAGCATCAGTTCGACCGACATCAGGATGACGATGACGTTCTTTCGGTTGACGAAGATGCCGAAGATCCCGGTCACGAACATCAGCGCCGCAACCGTCAGATAGTGTCCGAGCCCGATCATGCGCCCTGCCCCGGCTTGATATCCAGAAGTTCGATCGCGGTCTTGGGATCGCGATACATCTGCGTCAGCACGTCCTGCCGCTTGACGTGGGTCCGCTTGCGCAAGGTGAGGACGATCGCGCCGATCATCGCCACGAGGAGCACAAGGCCCGCCATCTGAAAGAGGAAGACATATTGCGTATAGATGAGATTGCCGAGCGCCGCGGTGTTCTGCACATCGGCGGGTGACGGCGTCACCGCCGCGCGCTGCGCCTCGGCCAGTTCCGACGCCTGCCAGGAGCCGAAGACGAAGCCGAGCTGCACGAAGAGCACGATCCCGATCAGCAGCCCGACCGGCAGGTACTGCGCCATCCCGGCCCGAAGCTCGGCGAAATCGACGTCGAGCATCATGACGACGAAGAGGAACAGCACCGCCACCGCGCCGACATAGACGATGAGCATCAGCATCGCCACGAACTCCGCGCCGAGCAGCACGAAGAGCCCCGCCGCCGAGAAGAAGGCGAGGATCAGCCACAGCACCGAATGTACCGGGTTGCGCGCCAGCACGACAAGGAAGCCGGAGATCACGGCCGTGATGGCGAAGAGATAGAAGGCGAAGGCGGCGAAGCCCATTTTGTTCCCCTCAGCGATACGGCGCGTCGAGCTCGAGGTTGCGCGCGATCTCGGATTCCCAGCGGTCGCCATTCGCGAGCAGCTTTTCCTTGTTGTAGAAAAGCTCCTCGCGGGTCTCGGTCGCGAATTCGAAGTTCGGCCCCTCGACGATCGCATCCACCGGGCAGGCTTCCTGGCAGAAGCCGCAATAGATGCATTTCGTCATGTCGATGTCATAGCGCGTGGTGCGTCGCGAGCCGTCGTCCCGCGGCTCGGCGTCGATCGTGATCGCCTGCGCCGGACAGATCGCCTCGCAAAGCTTGCAGGCGATGCAGCGTTCCTCGCCATTGGCATAGCGACGCAGCGCATGTTCGCCGCGAAAGCGCGGGCTGAGCGGGCCTTTCTCGTGCGGATAGTTCAGCGTCGCCTTCGGCTTGAAGAAATACTTCATGCCAAGCCGAAAGCCGTCGATGAAATCCGCGAGCAGGAAGTACCGCGCCGCCTTGTCGAACGGAATGCCCATGGATCAGCCCCCCAATGCCCAGCGCTGATAGGCGCCCCAGAACCAACCGTAGTGGGCAAAGAGCCCGACCAGCACGACCCAGCCGATGCTGAGCGGCAGGAAGACCTTCCAGCCGATACGCATCAACTGATCATAGCGATAGCGGGGGACGATCGCCTTCACCATCGCAAATATGAAGAAGAAGAAGATCATCTTGCCGAAGAGCCAGAGCGCGCCGTCCGGAAGTCCCGGGATCGGGCTGAGCCAGCCGCCGAAGAACAGGATCGAGATGAGCGCGCACATGAAGAACACGCTCATCAACTCGCCGATCATGAACAGCAGGAACGGCGTCGAGGAATATTCGACCTGGTAGCCCGCCACGAGCTCGGACTCCGCCTCCGGCAGGTCGAACGGCGGCCGGTTGGTCTCGGCCAGCGACGAGATGAAGAACAGGAACACCATCGGGAAGTGCGGCAGCCAGAACCAGTTCAGCAGCCCCCAGTTCCCCTCCTGCGCCAGCACGATGTGGCTGAGGTTGAGCGAGCCGGTCGAGATCAGCACACCGACGATGATCAGCCCCAGCGACACTTCATAGGAGATCATCTGCGCCGCCGAGCGCAGCGCGCCCATGAACGGATATTTGGAGTTCGACGCCCAGCCGCCGATGATGATCGCATAGACGTGCAGGGAACTGATCGCGAAGATAAACAGGATCCCGACATTCATGTCGGAGATCACCCAGCCCGGCGCCCAGGGGATCACCGCCCAGACGATCACCGGCAGCACGAAACTGACCATCGGCGCGAAGAAGAACAGGATCTTGTCCGCGCCGGAGGGGACCACGACCTCCTTGACGATGTATTTGAGAAAGTCCGCGAAGCTCTGCAGCAGGCCCCAGGGACCAACCACGTTCGGTCCGCGGCGCAGCTGCACCGCCGCCCAGACCTTGCGGTCGGCATACATCAGGAAGGCGAGCGCCACCAGGATGATGATCGTGACGAGCAGGCACTGACCGAGGATCAGGAGGAAAAGGCCGAACCCGCTGGAAAAGAACTCCATGGCCTACTCCGCCGCCAGGGGCCGCGCCCCATCGCTTGCCAGTTTCGCGAGCTCGGCCATCACCAGGCTCGCCCGCGCGATCGGGTTGCCCTGATAATGCGCCAGATGCGCCGCGCCGAAATCCGTCCGGTCCATATCGCCCCGGGGAACGGG